>JAACTI010000086.1:0-3925 GCA_009993495.1 Deltaproteobacteria bacterium
AAATCGGTTTCAACCAGGACATAACCACTCAGGCGCTTACTGTCCTTCGCCAGTTGACCCTGAATTGTCAAACGCGCCTCTTGCCCCGGTTCCAGCTGTAATTGATCCAGGCTTGCCTGCAACTGCGGGCTGGTGGTTTGCGGGTTTTGCAATCTGACGGGGCCGGAACTTTTATTGCTGATAGTCACCTCGGCTGTACCCGTTTGCTGTGTATCGGTCCAGTGCCAGTCGATGCGCGTGGTCGAAAGACGGAGTAATTCTATAACCTCGCCGGTCAAACTGAAAACCACCTGACCATGGGCCGGATCGTTGGTCTGTATGGTGATATCTTTTTTGATGCGGCCACGGAAACGACTCGAATCGAAAGTCGCTTTAATTTCACCCGATTCGCCGGGGGCAATCCGACGCGAAGACAGCAAGGCCGCGGTGCAACCACAAGAGCTGCTGACCGAGGTAATTTCGAGCAACGCATCCCCGCTATTGCGAAAACGGAAACTGTGGTCAACCTTGTCCCCCTGGCTGACTTCACCAAAATCGTAAACCAACGCAGCGCTGGTCACCTGTGGCGCAGCCCATAATGAGCTGGGCATGAGCAACAGGAGCGCCGAAAGAAAAAATAGAGGCATGGGAGATCACCTTTTCTGAAATTGTTGATAAATCCACCAAGAAGCTCAGGCACCATAGCATAAAACGCCCGGCGCAAACCAGCCCCGGAACAGGTTGAATTCGTTGACAGCATCGCGTGCTTCCTGATATAGAATGCGCACAAAACACGCAATCAGGAGCGCCTGTGCCCATTCCCCGAAAAAATTGTGAAATTCTTTTCTCGCGCCAACGTATTGCGCAAGAAGTTAAACGCCTGGGGATGGAGATCGGTGCCACCTATCCGCAAGGGAATATCCTGTTAGTTGGCGTGCTTAAAGGGTCATTTCTCTTCATTGCCGACCTGGTCAGAGCGATTGAATGTTCCAGCATGGTTGATTTTGTACGTCTGGCCAGCTACGGTTCCCAAACCAGCACCTCGGGGGTGATCGAATTTCGCAAAGAGCTGGAAATGCCCATCCGTGATCGGGATGTGATTATTGTTGAAGACATTATTGACAGCGGCTATACCTTGGAATGCCTCTATAATAAGTTGCTGTTGCAGCAACCGAAATCCCTCAAAATTTGCACCCTGATCGACAAACGTGCCCGCCGCGAAGTTGAGATCGAAGCCGACTTTGTCGGCATGCGTATGGACGATGGCTTTATTATCGGCTACGGCCTTGATTACGATGAGCATTACCGTCATCTTCCCGATATTTACACCGTCAAGGGCATCTGACCAATGCATAAGGCAGCTACCGGAACTACGCCTCAACAGGAGAAAAATCCATGATCATTTCCTGCCCGGAATGTTCGACCCGCTTTCGCGTTGATGACCATAAAATCCCGGCGCAAGGGGCAAAAATTCGCTGTGCCCGCTGCAAGCACATCTTCAGCGTTGTGCCCCCCGCCTCTGAGATTATTCCGCCCGCCAGTGAGCCTGTGCCGGTCACTTTTGCTCAACCAGCCCCGGTGCTTTCGCCATCGCCCCCGGCAAACACCGATGATTTCGGCTTTGATGATTTAGACACCCCGGCCCACGACGGCACGCATGATGATTTTGACCCTGCGATGTTTGATGAAGACCCACCCGCAGAGGCCGACGACAATTTCAGTTTTGGCGATGAATATGGCAATGTCAGCTTTGAATCGCCTGCGGACGAAAACACGGCGGAGGATGAAGATCCCTTTAGCGATGTCGAGCCCTTCTCTTTTGGTGACCAGGCCGCCCCGCGCACATCTGACCCCAACGAATTCAGCTTCAGCCCCGAAACCTTGGCCCCCAGCAGCCCGGCTGAGGCTCAAAACACCGACGCGATTGCCGGGCCTGGCGATTTTCCCATGCCACCAGCCAGCGACGATTTTCCCTCACCCGCAGGCACGGCCAAAAAAGAAACTCCAGCCACCCATTCGTCTTCACACAGTTTTATTTCAATCCTGCTACTCTTTATTCTCCTCGTGGTTCTGGCGACGGCGGCGGGAGCAGGCTATCTGATCTGGCAGGGCAAAACGGCGGAACTCGAACAGATTATTGCCAAGCTTACCGGCCAAAGCGTCAATCGGGAAGAGCCCGGTGTCATTCGGCCAACCAACCTGCAAGGAAGCTTCATGACCAATCAGCAGGAAGGTGAAATTTTTGTCATCCGCGGAACCGCCGTCAACCAATATCGCGAAGCCCGTGCGGCCATCCAGGTCAAAGGTGTGATCTACGACAAAGAAGGCCAGGCACTGATGCAGAAAACCATTTTTTGTGGCAACCCCATCAGCGACGATGATCTCCGCAAGTTACCCTACAGCAAAATGGAAGAAATGATGGGCAACCAGTTTGGGGCGTCCCTTGCCAACCTCAATGTCACCAGCGGACAGTCCATCCCCTTTACCATCGTCTTTCGCAATCTGCCCAAAAGCTTGTCCGAATTCGTGGTAGAGATCGTCGACAGTAAGCCCGTTACCAAATAAACGTCGCTTTTTCTTCTTACCCCACACCAAAAGGCCGCTCCTTAGAGGGAGTGGCCTTTTGGTGTGCTGTCGATTCAGGGTTCGCTTCAGACTTTATTGAGTCCGGCGTAGGCACTTTCGGAGATTTCGCCCCAGGCCTGATGCTGTTTCTGGAACTTGCGGAAGCTTTCGTAGACCTTTTTGCTCAACGGATCCTTAGCGGCAATTTCGTCAAGCACTTCGGTGGAATACGCTCGCAACTTGCGGATGACATCGGGGGGGAACATTTTCAGCTGTACGCCCTCTTCCTTAACCATCTTATCCAGATAGAAGTTATTTTTGGTTTCCGATTCACACAACATCCATAAATTAGACGCCATTGCCGCGGTGGTGACAATTTCCTGCAAATCTTTGGGCAGAGCTTCAAAGGCCTTTTTGTTGACAAAGGTTTCCAGCACCGTGCCCGGCTCATGCCAGCCCGGGTAGTAATAGTATTTGGCCACCTTGTAAAAACCCATTTTGTAGTCATTGTAGGGGCCAACCCACTCAGTCGCGTCGATGACACCGCGTTCGAGGTTGGTATAAATTTCCCCGCCGGCGGAGAGCACCGCGGTCCCGCCCGCCTTAGCCAAAACCTTGCCGCCCAGGCCAGGGATGCGCATTTTCAAACCCTTGAAATCTTCAATCGTTTTGATTTCACGATTGAACCAGCCACCCATCTGCACGCCGGTATTCCCCGCCGGCATGGGTTTGAGGTTGAAAGGCGCATAAACCTCTTCCCACAGCTGCATACCGCCACCGGTATAGATCCAGGCGTTCATGCCCTGAGCATTCATGCCAAAAGGAACTGCCGCAAAAAACTGGGCCGCTGGAGACTTGCCCGCCCAGTAATAGGCCGCCCCGTGCCCCATTTCAACAATCCCCTGGCTGACCGCATCAAAGGATTGCAAAGCCGGCACCAGCTCCCCCCCACCATAAACCTGAACCTGCAGGCGTCCGCCCGACATGCGCGTAATCATTTCGGCCAATTTATCGGCACCCTCACCCAGCACTGGAAAATGCGGCGGCCAGGTCGTGACCATTTTCCACTGATAGGTTTTTTCTGCTTTAACCACTGACGGGGCGCCGATTGTTGTGGCAACCGCAGCCGCCGCCGTTACGGCTCCAGCTTTCTTCAAAAAATCACGCCTTTTGTTCTCTGCCATAGAGGAACTCCCTTTCAAAGTGATGAGGGTTACAAACAACATGCCTGCCGACAAAGATAAAACGGCATTCCCTACTTGTCAATAAAACAGCGTTAGCCATCCACGGCAAATTAACCCACTAACACAACCCCGTGCATGGTACCGTCCGAAGCCTTCTCTTCACTGTACTGGCTGACAATACACTCTATTTTTTTGCA
>JAACTI010000086.1:3934-4126 GCA_009993495.1 Deltaproteobacteria bacterium
AAACTGCTGCTGCTGCAATTTTTTTTTAAGTTCGTCCAAGCCTGATTGCTCTTCAATGATCCGAGCAGGGCGTAGAGCAAAAATTTGCTCATTGATCGCAACAATCTTACGACAAAGCTGTTGAAACCTCCGGTGGTTATCTGTCTCTTCCAGGGATTTCTCCATCTCGGTGCCCAGCTTTAAGTTTTTTGC
>JAACTI010000575.1:0-327 GCA_009993495.1 Deltaproteobacteria bacterium
GTATTTCAAGGCCGGTAAGCCCGTGCCCACCCGCTTACAGTTGACCACCCATTTTTCAGGGACACCGACCGGGATCTTCAGCCTCACTTGGCTAAGAGCTTCCAAGAAACGGGCGCGGAACACCCTGGCCAGATTGAACACGTTAAACAGGTACTTGCCCTTAATCTTTTTCCATTGTCGCCGGTGCTTATCAACGCCGCCGCCGGGCACGATCACATGGAGATGCGGGTGATACGTAAGCCGTCGCGTCTGGGTATGCAGCACCGCCGTCATGCCCATCTCCGCGCCCAGATGTTTGGGGTTCAGGCCGAAATCCTTCAGGGTGCT
>JAACTI010000575.1:344-1005 GCA_009993495.1 Deltaproteobacteria bacterium
TGACGGCACAGGTGAATAGAATCGCGTAGATCTGTTCTTGAAAATTCCAGGCCAAGGGTCGGAGTTCAAAAGGCAGGGTAAAGGTCACCATGAAATAGGACACTGGCAACAACTTGGCCTGTTGCCGATCCAGCCACTGGCTCGCTTCATGGTTCTGGCATTTGGGGCAACTGCGATGCCCGCAGGAGAGCGGTCGCCACTGCGCCTGCTCGCATTCGGGACAGCGCACCTGGAGTTCCCCCGAATCGGGCGTGCGACAGCGCCTGATGGCTTGCAGTGCGTTGCGTTGACTGGGCAGTAGCCGGTCGGCATATTGCGCGACAAAGGGATCATAAAATTGTTCAACGATAGAGATCAGATCCATCATCGCCTCCCAGAGCAAAAGGCAGGGAATTGATCAGACGATTGATGGTGGTCAGAGAATCCTGTTCAGTGACTTCCGTCAGGTGCGCATAGCGAGCGGTTGTGGTCGGACTGGAATTGACTGGCAACCCGACGCACCGCACGCGCATAAACATCGATGGTTTTGTCACTCTTGCCCTGCAGCTTCAGCAACCGCAGGTGACGTTGGAAGAGATCGTTAAAACGGGATTGTTCAGATGGATCCATGATAAACTCCTTCGGTCAAAAGGCCCGGAATTGGGCTGTTCAAAGGAGTTAT
>JAACTI010000087.1 GCA_009993495.1 Deltaproteobacteria bacterium
CTGTTGTTGGGGATGCCCTTACCCCTTGGTATTGCGCTGATGCACCAGGATGGTCGTTCCGTCGCCTGGAGCTGGGGCATCAATGGTGCGGCGAGTGTGCTGGGAACCTTATTGGCGGTTGTGATTGCGATGAATTTTGGTTTTAATCTGACGATTTTACTCGGCGCGACCCTCTATTTATTGGCGTTATTTCTGGTGCCCAGGAGCGCTGCGCGATGAAATTTATCCATTTACTCCTGTTTGGTCTGCTGCTGGCAGGATGTACCGAGGGTTCGGCCGGGATTGAGGGCCAGCTGTCCTTCAATCAGCACCCCCTGGCGGAAGCACGCATTGAGTTTTACCTGAAAAATGGCACCGAGCGATCGGCAACCCCTTTCAGCGTGGCGACTTCGGATGCGCAGGGGAATTTCCAGGCTCTGCTCCCCAGAGGGAATTACTACCTGGTCGCACGCAAAAAGGAGCAGGGCGGCGGGCTCAACCGCATGTTGATGGCTGAATATGCGGCGAATCCGGTTAAGGTTGACCGTGCCTTTATCCGGATTCAACCCTTGGCACTCAAGGAAGTTGGCGCAGCAGGTTCAATTGTCGCGGATGGAAAAACCAGCGTGCGCGGCCAATTACAGGTCGATGGCCAGCCGGTGGCTGGAGCCTTTATCTATGTATATACCCGTGGAAATGCCTTGACTGGGCCTTCTTACGGCCAGGTTACCCAGAGCGATGAACACGGTTTTTTTCGTTTGAATCTGTCTGCCGGTCAATACTGGTTGTCGGCACGGCGGCGCAGTGACGGATCGCGGGTTGGTGATGTCAGCGCCGGGGATTTGAGCGGTGAATATCCGGGCAACCCCTTGACGCTGCAAACAGGCCAACAACTGACCTTAACCGACTGGCCCTTGCGCGTGGTCAACGAAACGCTTCGCGAACAGAAGCTGGAACAGGGCAAGTTCACCCGCACCCGTACCTGGCTCAGTGGTCGCGTGGTCGATGAAGATCAGGCTCCGGTCAGTGACATTTACCTGTTTGCCTACCGCGACAGTCGCATGATTGGGAAGCCCGATTTCATCTCCATGCCAAGTGCCAAGGATGGTCAATTTGTCCTTTATCTCGATCAAGGCGGAGAATATTACCTTGGCGCTCGCAGCACCTTTGGCGGCCCTTTGGAACCGGGTGAGCGGGTTGGAACCTATGATCAGCGCCCGGATCATGGTGTACTGGTCAAAAAAGACCAGCAAACCTCCCTTGGTGATATCGTTGTGCGCGAGGTCTGGTAATGCCCTGGTTGCTGTTTTGTGCATTTTTTCTGCTGCTGCCGACCCTGACAGAGGCGCGGGTTATTACTGACATCGAACGCTGGCAAGGCGAGGTTTCTGTAAGTGAAGAACTGCGGGTGGCAAAAACCGGCCAACTGTTCATTGCACCGGGAACCCGGGTGGTAAGCCGGGCGCACATTGAAATATTGGGCCAGCTTCAAGCCATTGGGGTTGATTTCAGTGGCGACGATTGGCCAGGATTGGTGCTGAAAGGCACGGATGCCGCGACGCTGGTGCAAGATTGTCGTGTGACCGGCGCCCGGACGGGAATTACCATCATTGGTGGTGAACCCCGGGTGCTGGGTTCGCGGTTTGAAAAAAACCAGGTCGGCATCGAATTACGCCACAAGAGTAGGGCGCTGCTTGAAAATAATCGTTTTATTGAAAATTCACGCGTGGGGCTGTTTGTTAAAGATGAAGCCGAGGCTCTTGTGCGCCACAATACTTTTGCCCAACAGGGGAAATTTGGCGCTTATATTTACCGGGCGAAACCTGCCGAATTTCGTGACAATCAGTTTTTCGATAACCCGACCGGTTTGATAATTTCCTACTACGGCAGTGATCCCCACATTCGCCATAACCAGTTTGAACGTAACCAGACCGGGATTAAAGTTGATCGCTCGGCCCGCCCGCATCTTTATGCCAACCGGATTATTGCCAACCAGATCGGCATTGCCCTTGATCGGCGTTCTGATCCTTTGATCGAAAATAATTTGTTGCGGCTCAATCAACAGGCGATTTTGGTGAAATTTTCGTCCTATCCGGTGATTCGCCACAATGATTTCAGTGCTAATCAGCAGTCACTGGTGCTCGAATATCAATCGTCCAGTTGGGAAATAGCCAATGGCGCAGCAGCACGCCAGCAGCAAACGACCAGTCGCGGAGCCTTTGGTGGCCAGAAACAGGCGCAGGTGACCGAAACCCAACGCCAGGCGCGGGGGCTCGACGGATATGTCGATGCGCGGAAAAACTGGTGGGGACTGGCGGAAACCCAAATACTGAAGAACGCGGATGAAGAGGCCAATTTGCCCTGGATCGTCGATGGTTACGATACCGCGACTTTCGAAGAATCAGGCAAGGACTGGCCTCTTGATCGGGTGCGTTGGTGGCCCTTTGCTTCTGCGCCCATGACGAATGAGGATCTTTTATGAAAACTGGTGTGTTGCTGCTTTTTTTTCTTGTGCTGACGCAACCCCTTATCGCCGGCGGGATCAAGGGGCGCGTCGCCTGGCGGGGTGAACTGGTGCCGGGGATTCGCATCCATGCCTATACCAGCATTGATAGTATCGCCCAGAACAAGTCGGTTGCGGTATCGCAACCAGCAGCTCAGGATGGCACCTACCAGCTTGAGCTGCCAGCTGGACGCTACTACCTGGTGGCCAGGAGTTACGTCCAAGAGCCTGCCGCCGGGGATTATTTCTGTTATTACAGCGGCGCGCCGGTGGTCGTAAGCCGCGATGAATATCGTCAGGTCGGGTTTAATTTGATCCAGATTCCCCCAGCCCAGCCTGATATTCAGGCCGAGCGTTCAGGCTTGCGTGGCGAAATTACTTTTCAGGGACAGCTCCTGGAACGTACTTATCTGTATGTTTACAAGCAAACGGACTCCGATTTTAAAGGGCCGGCCTGGTTTGTTCAACCGGTCGAAAAGGGCCGGTTTCATATGTCTTTGCCCGCCGGCGATTACTGGCTTCTGGCGCGCAAACGCCTGCAGGGTGGCCAATATGGCCCAATTGAAAGAGGTGATTATTTCAATTTCTACTACGGCAATCCGGTGCATATCGCGTCCGGACAACAGAAATATATTCAACTTGAAACCATTACCCGCTTGTCGATGCTTGAAGACGAACCAGGCGCGGTCTTTCGTGGAATTCGCGGCAAGGTTTTGAATGCGGAAAAGCTGCCGGTTGCGGGATTACGGGTTTTTGCTTACCGTTCAGCAGAAATGAGTGGCACCCCGGCTTATATTTCGGCGGCAACTGACATTGAGGGTCGGTTTGAGCTGCCCGTCCCCGAATCGGGTCATTACTGGCTCTTGGCGCGTCAGCAGATTGGCGGCCCGGCTGCCAGTGACGAACTTTATGGCCGCTTGCAAAAACCCGGGCAGGCCGGTCTGGAATTGAGCCCCAGCCAAAATCAACACGAGGTCACTCTCTATGTCGAACCTCATCCTTAACCTGATATTTTTCATTCTGGGTCTGCTGCCTTCCCTGGTGGGGGCCGAAACTCTCAAGATTGAAGAGTCCGTAGTCTGGCAGGGACAGGTTGAACTGACGGATGAGGTTGTCATCGAACCCCAGGGGGTAGTGACGATCAGACCGGGAACCCATATCAAAATAGCGGCTCCTGAACATCAGATCAGGGTCTATGGGCGGCTGCAAATAGACGGGACGGAGCAACAACCGGTGTTTTTCGACACGGTTGCCCAGTGGCAGGGAATTCATTTTGTCGAAGCTGCTGCGGGCAGTGTGATTGGTTACGCTCACTTTCGCGACTGTCAGGATGCGGTGTCGGTGATTGCCACCTCGCCTGAAATTGTAAATAGCCAATTTCACCAGTGCGCTGCCGGAATCAAGCTGTTGCGTGAGTCGAATTCGGTCGTCAGAGATAATCTTTTTAAAAATAACGAGCTTGGGCTTTCGATTGAAATGCGCTCCAACCCCCAGGTGTCGGGTAATCAGTTTATCGAGAATCGTGGCAGTGGCATTCTTGTCTCCAATAAAAGTCGTGGCTTGATCACAAAAAATATTTTTGATAAAAATCAGCAGGCGATCGGGCTCTTGCAACCCTACGCAGACAGCGTGAAAGATAATATTTTTCGGGAAAATCAGGTCGGAATCTATTGTTACCAAACCCAGAGTACACCGACCATCGAAGCGAATCTGTTTGAAAAAAATGTTTTGGCCTTGGTGAATTTTTCCTTCTCATTTCCCGTTGTGCGTAACAACACCTTTAGCGACAATCAGACCGCCCTGAAGAGCGACCAGTTTGGTTCGGCAACCATTGAGCACAATTTGTTTCAAAATAATGAAACCGCGATTTATCTCAATCGAAAATCAAACGCCCGAATCACTTTGAACCAGTTTACGGCTAACAAACTGGCTTTGTTGATCGATTATTCTTCCTATCCGCAGGTGCAGCAGAATAATTTCACCCAATTTAGCGAAGCGGCGCGCCTCGGTATTTACCAGAGCGCCGATTGGGAGAAACGCTCGGGATCCAAGCCGTTACTTATGAAGGAAGCCCAGGCGCGTGGGAGTAAAAATCCGATGTTAAGCCAGGCTCCGGCGCAGTTTACCGACGTGGTCGATCTTTCGTCCAACTGGTGGGGGGAGCAAAATCCCCTCCTCAGCCACGCGACGCATGCCGAAAATCTCCCCCAGTTTTTTGATCGCAAAGATCAACCGACAGTCGTTTATGAGGGCTTTGGCCCGGAAAGCTATGCGCTGGACGAAATTCAA
>JAACTI010000139.1 GCA_009993495.1 Deltaproteobacteria bacterium
CTTCGGCTAGCTTAATTTGCCAGTCATTCAACTTCACCCCTTTAAGCTGATCCGAGAGATTGGCAAGGGTAAATCCCATGCAACGAAAGCAAAAAAATCTACCAGGTACCTGTGCGCTGTCAGTGCATCAGGTACTTTTTTTTAGCCTGTTTCCAGGGAGATAAGCATGGCCGGCGAGATGACGGAAATACTCGACAGTACTGCAATACAGCGTGCGCTGACCCGCATTGCGCATGAAATTCTGGAGCGAAACAAAGGGGTCGACAACCTGGTACTGATTGGCATTCGTACGGGTGGCGATTATCTGGCGGCAGAGTTGCAACAAAAAATTGCCGAAATTGAAGGGGTTAAGGTCCCCTTAGGTACGGTTGACATTACCATGTATCGCGACGATCTTGGCCACCGCAGCAATCTGGAGGTTGGCCAAACCGATATTCGCTTTCCCCTCAACGACCGCTGTGTTGTGCTGGTCGATGATGTGTTGTTTACCGGGCGCACGATTCGGGCGGCCATGGATGCGCTGGTCGACCTGGGGCGACCACGCACTATTCAATTAGCGGTTTTGATTGACCGCGGTCATCGTGAATTACCCATTCGCCCCGATTATGTCGGGCGCAATCTGCCGACGTCACGCAGTGAACAGATTGAGGTTCAGTTCAATGCCCAGCGTGGCCCCATCGGGGTCAATCTGTTCAAATAATCCAGGAGGATCAGATGAACTTCGCCCACCGTCATGTTCTTGGAATCAAGCAATTCAACGCCGAAGAATTGAATTTCATTCTCGACACCGCCAAGAGTTTTAAAGAAATCAATACCCGGAAAATCAAAAAAGTTCCAACCCTGCGCGGGCGTACAATCGTCAACCTTTTTTTCGAGGCAAGTACCCGCACGCGCACGTCTTTTGAAATTGCCGGCAAACGCCTTTCGGCGGATACGGTGAATATCAGTGCCTCCTCTTCCTCCGTGGTCAAGGGTGAAACTCTTGAAGATACCGCACGCAATATCGAGGCGATGCACCCCGATATTATCGTCATGCGCCATAGTGCCAGTGGGGCCTGTCATTACCTGGCTGAACGCCTCGACTGCTCGGTCATCAATGCCGGCGACGGAACCCATGAGCATCCCAGTCAAGCCCTGCTCGACGCAGTGACTATGATCCAGCACAAGGGGCAACTGGCGGGGCTGAATGTCGCGATTATCGGCGATATTACCCACAGTCGGGTGGTGCGCTCTAATATCGATCTGCTGCATAAACTTGGCGCGAGTGTGCGTATCGCGGGGCCAAAAACCATGCTGCCACCGGGGCTTGAACGCTTGGGCTGCAAGGTTTTTTCTCGGGTGGCTGAAGCTCTCGAAGGGGCGGATGTGGTCATGATGCTGCGCATTCAACTGGAACGTCAGGGCAAAACGCTGATTCCTTCATTGCGTGAATATTCACGCTACTTTGGCCTGAATGAAAAAAACCTGGCTCTGGCCAAGCCCGATGCGATCATTATGCATCCCGGCCCAATGAATCGCGGGGTAGAAATTTCGTCTGCCGTCGCCGATGGTGCGCAGAATGTTATTCTCGACCAGGTTGAAAACGGCGTAGCCGTGCGCATGGCGCTGCTCTATCTGGCCGCGGGCGGGGAAAAACAAAACCACGATGCTGACGAAGGAGATATCCATGAACAGCTTGCTGATTAAAAATGGGCGAGTGCTTGATCCGGCCAATGAAATTGATGCTCAGCTTGATCTGCTGGTGGTCGACGGTCGTGTTGCCGCGATCGGTAAAAATCTCAGCGCCGCCGGTGCACAGATAATAGATGCAGAAGGTCTGTTAGTGACGCCAGGCCTGGTTGATATGCACGTTCATTTGCGTGATCCGGGGCTTGAATATAAAGAAGACATTATCAGCGGCACTGCGGCCGCTGCGGCAGGTGGCGTAACGTCTATCGCCTGCATGCCCAATACCCGCCCCGTGATCGATAATCTGGCCGTTTGTCGCTATATTATCAACAAGGCGAAAGAGCAGGGCACCGCCAACGTTTTTCCCATCGGCAGCATTACGCAAGGCCTTAAAGGTGAAATGCTCGCTGAAATGGGAGAACTGAAAGATGGCGGCTGTGTTGCCTTTTCTGACGATGGTGTGCCGGTGGTCAGCAGCGAACTCATGCGCCGCGCCATGGAATATGCCGACACCTTTGGAGCGCCGATTATTTCCCATGCCGAAGACCTGTCGCTGGTTGGCGGCGGGGTGATGAATGATGGCCCAGTGGCCACCGAACTTGGCTTGAAAGGCATTCCCTGGGTTGCCGAAGATGCCATGAGTGCGCGCGACATCATGCTGGCCGAATTTACCGGTGCCCACCTGCATCTGGCCCACGTTTCGACGCGCGGCAGCGTTGAACTGGTGCGTCTGGCCAAGGCGCGTGGCTTGCGGGTGACCTGCGAAGCAACCCCCCATCACTTCACCCTCACCGACGAGGCGGTACGTGGATACAATACCAACGCCAAAATGAATCCGCCCTTGCGCGCGCAAGGGGATGTCGATGCGATACGTGCGGGCCTGGCCGATGGCACTATCGATGCCATTGCGACTGACCATGCTCCGCATCATATCGATGAAAAAAATGTTGAGTTCGCCGTCGCCCTCAACGGCATTGTTGGTCTGGAAACCCTGCTGCCTCTGACCCTGAGGCTGGTGGAGCAGGGCATTATCGAACTGTCACAAGCCATCGCCCTGCTAAGTTGCCAACCCGCCGCTATTCTCGGTATCGATCGCGGCACCTTAACTCAGGGTGCAGTGGCCGATATTGCCTTAATTGACCCCTACTTCTCCTGGCAGGTTGAACCCACTAAGCTCCGTTCAAAGAGCAAAAATACCCCCTTCGGTGGCTGGAAAATGAAGGGTGCTGCCGTCAAAACAATTCTGGCCGGCAAACTTGTTTTTGAAAGATAATCGTCTTTGAATCAGGTGTTTAAGCTCCTATTGTTCAGATAACATTTTAAGGTATAAATCGATGAAAGCAATACTTGCACTGGCAGATGGGCGTTACTTCAGCGGTTGTTCTTTCGGCGCGCCGGGGGAAGTCAACGGCGAAGTGGTCTTCAATACCAGCATGGCCGGTTATCAGGAAATTTTGACCGATCCTTCCTATCGGGGTGAAATCGTGACCATGACCTATCCGCAAATAGGGAACTATGGCATCAACGCCGAAGATGTCGAGTCGCGGCAACCCTTTCTTTCGGCTTTCGTGGTGAAAGAAGCCTGCCCTTTCCCAAGTAACTGGCGCTCCGAACAGAGCCTCGATCACTATTTAAAGGCGCAGGGCATTGTTGGGATTGAAGGGATTGACACCCGCGCTCTGGTGAAACATATCCGCGACCATGGAGCTCAGGTTGGTGTGGTTTCGTCGCTAGATCTTGACCCCGAGAGCCTGATTGAAAAAGCTCGCAAGGCCCCAGGCCTCGTGGGACGTGATCTGGTGCGCGAAGTCAGTTGCCCCCAAGCCTATGCCTGGAATCAAGGCGTCTGGCAACGGGAAACCGGTTATCCGGATCTTAGCCGGCATAAGCGACCATTGAAAATTGTCGCTTATGATTTTGGCATCAAACACAATATTTTACGTAGTCTCACCCATGCGGGTTGCCATGTGACGGTGGTGCCCGCGACCACCAGCGCGGCCGAAGTCATGCAAATGGCGCCCGATGGCGTTTTTTTGAGCAATGGCCCTGGCGACCCCGAACCGATTCACTACGCCCAGGACGCCATTGGTCAGCTCTTGGGGAAAATTCCCCTGTTCGGCATCTGCCTGGGGCACCAATTATTAGCGATTGCCCTGGGCGGCAAAACCTACAAGCTGAAATTCGGTCATCGTGGTGGCAATCAACCCGTTCTCGATAAAGCCAGCGGGCGGGTAGAAATTACTGCGCAGAACCACGGCTTTGCCGTCGATCCGGCATCTTTGGGCCCTGAGATTGAAATCAGCCACATCAATCTGAATGACCAGACAGTCGAGGGCATTTCCCATAAAAAATACCCGGCTTTTTCGGTTCAATATCATCCCGAAGCTTCACCCGGGCCTCACGACGCTCATTATTTGTTTGAACGTTTTATTCGCAAGATAAAAGAACACAAAAAGTCGTTATAACGCCTCAGTCGCAAGAGAAAGATGAGTTATGCCAAAACGTACCGATATCAAAAAAATCCTGATTATTGGCGCCGGCCCGATTGTTATTGGTCAAGCCTGTGAATTCGATTACTCGGGTACGCAGGCGTGCAAGGCACTGAAAGAGGAAGGCTATGAGGTGATACTGCTGAACAGCAACCCGGCAACCATCATGACCGATCCCGATTTTGCCGACCGCACCTATATTGAGCCCGTGACCCCGGATGTGCTTGCCCGGATTATTGCAAAGGAACGTCCCGATGCTCTTTTGCCGACCCTGGGCGGACAAACCGCTCTCAACACCGCCGTTGCGGTGGCCGAAATGGGCATACTCGACAAGTTTTCCGTGGAATTAATTGGTGCCAACCTGGCAGCGATTAAAAAAGCCGAAGATCGCACTCTTTTCAAGCAGGCCATGGCGCATATTGGGGTGGCGGTGCCAGCGTCGGGGCTGGCGCATACCTATACCGAAGCCATGGAAGTGATCGAGACGGTTGGATTTCCCGCAATTATCCGGCCTTCTTTCACCCTGGGCGGTACCGGCGGTGGCATTGCCTACAATCTGGAAGAATACAAGGAAATGGCCATTGCCGGTATCGATGCCTCGCCGACCAACGAAATTCTGATCGAAGAGTCGGTCATCGGCTGGAAAGAATATGAACTTGAAGTCATGCGTGACACCGCGGATAACGTGGTGATTATCTGCTCGATTGAAAATTTCGATGCCATGGGCGTGCATACCGGTGATTCGATTACCGTTGCCCCGGCGCAGACGTTGACGGATAAAGAATATCAGATTCTACGCGATGCCTCTTTGGCCATCATTCGCGAAATTGGGGTCGATACCGGCGGTTCCAACATTCAATTTGGTATCAATCCGCGTGATGGTCGCCTGGTCGTTATTGAGATGAATCCACGGGTGTCGCGTTCGTCGGCCCTGGCATCCAAGGCGACCGGCTTCCCCATTGCCAAAATTGCTGCCAAACTGGCCGTTGGCTACCGGCTGGATGAAATCCCCAATGACATTACCCGCGAAACCCTGGCTTCGTTTGAGCCGACCATCGATTATGTCGTAACAAAAATTCCGCGTTTCACCTTTGAAAAATTCCCCCAGGCCGATGCGCGCCTGACAACCCAAATGAAGTCGGTTGGTGAAGTCATGGCCATTGGCCGAACCTTCAAAGAAAGTTTCCAGAAAGCCCTGCGTTCGTTGGAAACAGGCAGCTACGGCTTAGAAAGCAAAATTTACAAATCTTTTGATGAATATCAACGTCATCTCAGTAGCGAAGAACTGGATAAATTACGCCAGGAATTGCGCGTGCCCAGCGCTGCCCGGGTTTGGTATATAGCCGACGCCATTCGTGTCGGGTTTTCCATTGATGAAATCTACGCCATCAGCGGCATAGACCCCTGGTTTTTACATAACATCAAGCAGATTGTAGAGCTGGAGTCCTTGCTGGTTGCACGTAAAGGCCAGATTTCCGGAGAAGATGCGAGTTTTGGCGCCTTGCTGCGTCAGGCTAAACGCTATGGATTTTCTGATCGCCGCCTGGCGAGCTTATGGGAAATTACCGAAACAGATGTGCGCCAACTCCGCCATAAACAGGGCATTCGCCCGGTCTACAAAAGGGTCGATACCTGCGGCGCCGAGTTTGTTGCCCACACGCCTTATCTTTACTCGACCTACGAAGAAGAATGTGAGGCGGCGCCCACCGATAAACGAAAAATTATGATTCTGGGCGGCGGGCCCAATCGCATTGGCCAGGGGATTGAATTCGATTACTGCTGCGTTCATGGGGCTTTTTCGCTGGCGGCGGCAGGGTTTGAAACAATTATGGTCAATTGCAACCCGGAGACAGTTTCCACCGATTATGACACCTCGGATCGACTTTATTTCGAGCCGCTGACCTTTGAAGATGTCCTCGAAATTGTTGCAGTTGAAAAACCTGCGGGCGTCATTGTTCAGTTTGGCGGACAAACCCCCCTTAAGCTGGCGGTCGCCCTCGAAAAAGCCGGTGTTCCAATTATTGGAACCACACCCGATGCGATTGATCGTGCTGAAGACCGCGAGCGCTTTCAGGCCCTGCTCAACAAACTTAATTTACGCCAACCCGAAAACGGCATTGCCCGCTCCTATGAAGAAGCCTTAAAAATAGCTGATCGCATTGGTTATCCGGTGGTGGTACGCCCCTCTTATGTTCTGGGAGGCCGGGCAATGGAAATTGTTTACAACAATGAACGGCTGCAAAACTACATGAAATTTGCCGTCGAAGCCTCACCTGAACATCCGGTTCTCATCGACAGATTCCTGCAGGAAGCCATTGAAATTGATGTCGATGCTCTCGCCGATGGCACTGATGTGGTTATTGGCGGCATCATGCAGCACATCGAAGAAGCGGGGATTCATTCCGGCGATTCGGCCTGCGCCTTGCCACCTTTTTCCTTATCACCTGAAATTATTGCCGACATTCGCCGCCAGACCATTGCCCTTGCTCTTGAGTTGCAAGTGGTCGGTCTCATGAACATTCAGTTTGCCGTTAAGGGAACCACCATTTACCTCCTCGAAGTCAATCCGCGCGCCAGCCGCACCGTCCCCTTTGTCTCCAAGGCCACCGGTCGCCCCCTGGCACAGATTGCCGCGCGGGTGATGAGCGGTGAATCCCTGGCCTCTCAGCGGGTGAGTGGCGATATCATTCCGCCCTATGTTTCGGTCAAAGAAGCCGTCTTTCCCTTTGTTAAATTCCCTGGGGTTGATACCCTGCTGGGCCCGGAAATGAAGTCAACCGGAGAAGTTATGGGCATAGATTACAATTTTGGCAAAGCCTTTGCCAAGGCTCAACTCGGTGCAGGCGTGAGGTTGCCCCTCAGTGGAAAAATTTTCGTCAGTGTCAAGGATGGCGATAAAGAAGGAATCCTCGAACCCGTGAAAAAACTCACAGCGGCGGGCTATCAGTTGGTTGCCACCCGGGGTACGGCAGATTTTTTACAAGCTCAGGGTCTTGAGGTAGAACTGGTCAACAAGGTCAAAGAAGGCCGCCCCCACTGTGTCGATGCGATCAAAAGCAAAGAAATTTGTATGGTTTTCAATACGACCTTCGGTACGCAATCGGTAACGGATTCTTACTCAATCCGCCGTTCGGCGCTGATGCATGAGGTAGCTTATTACACCACAGTTGCCGGAATTTGTGCGGTGACCGATGGTCTCTTGGCCATGAAGCGCGAAACACTTGACGTCACTCCCCTGCAGGAGTATTATCGCTCCTCGGTTGGCACCAACTAAGACCCCAGCCACAGTTATTCGTCATTTCAGCGACGGGCGGGATTTCCCGCCCGCCGTTTTTTTTCAAGGAGCAGCACCAGCTATGAGTGGAACATTGCCGATGACGGTTGAATGCTTTAATCGTCTACAGGAAGAATTAAAAAATTTGATGCGGATTGAGCGCCCCAAAGTTGTGCAGGACATTGCTGAAGCCCGTGACCATGGCGATTTGTCCGAAAACGCAGAATACGACGCGGCCAAGGATCGCCAGGGCTTTATTGAAGGCCGCATCAAGGAATTGAATGATAAAATTGCCCGGGCACAGGTGATTAATCCAGCTACGATTAAAAACCATAAAATCGTTTTCGGTGCCAAGGTCAACCTGTATGATGTCGACACGGAAAACGAAGTCCGCTATCAACTGGTTGGTGAAGATGAAGCCGATATCAAGCAAGGGAAAATTTCCATCAACTCTCCCGTGGGGCGAGCATTAATCGGCCATGAAGTGGGTGACGAGGTCAGCATTCAAGTCCCTTCCGGCGTCAGGATTTATGAAATTTCAGAAATAGAGTATTCTTGAACCTCTAACGAGTTTTAGTAACGCTCTTGCGTTAGGGACTAAACTCCGAGACATGCTAGAATGTCTTTAGAACCTGCCCTCGACTGGAGATTTTTCTATGAGCACAAAAATCGATCGGAATATGACCTTTCATCAAATTCTGCAACGCGATCCCCGCGTCGCTTCAATCCTCGGGCAGTTCAACCTCGGCTGCGTCGGCTGCATGGGTGCCATGAATGAAACCTTGGAACAGGGCGCCATGGCCCACGGTATCGATGTCGAAGAGATTCTCACCGAACTGAACAAGTTGTTTGCCGACTAAACAGGGCAGGGGACAGAGCTGCGGTGACGCAGAAAGCTTCGACATCTTGCTATGCCGCTGAGTTACAACAGATTAGTGGCATTGGCCCCAAGCTCCTGGTTTTATTTAAAAAAATGGGCGTCGAAACCATCGAAGACGCGCTTTATCATTTGCCGCTTCGGTATGAAGACCGTCGGCAAATGCGTAAAATATCTCGCCTGCAAGCCGATCGTTCAGAAATTTTTCTGGCCCGGGTGCTCGCCGCGGGCGAACAGCAAACCAGCCACAGACGTAAACAAATCTATGAAGTCATCGTCGGCGATGACACCGCGCAAATCAGCCTCAAATGGTTCCATTATCGCAAAAGCTGGCTCCAGAAACGCTATCCCGTCGGACAATTATTGCTGGTCATTGGTGAAGTTCGCAGTTTTGGCCATACCCGGGAAATTCATCATCCCGAGACCGAGCTCATTGCTGCTGGACAAAATCTCACCCAGTTTTTTCAACAAGATCCCCTCAAATTTGGGCGCATTTTGCCGGTCTATCCCTTAACTGAAGGCCTGACACAGCACCGCATGCGCAAAATCTGGTACCAACTCGTTCCGCAATACTGCCCAACTTTGCCCAGCTGCTTGCCCACAGAATTGCTGGAAAAGCGAAAACTCCTGCCCCTGGAACAGGCTCTGCTCAACAGTCACTGGCCACCCGCAGAGACGTCGTTGGCTGAACTTGACGCGGGCAAGGATCCGTACCGTCGCAGCATCGTTTATGATGAATTTTTTTATCTCGAACTGGGTCTGGCTTTAAAACGCCGTGGCGTCGCCTTGACGCAGGGTTTTGCTTTCACTGTGGAACACCGCTACACCAAGCCCTTGGCCCAGATGTTGCCATTTCGCTTAACGCCAGCTCAAAGGCGCGTCTTGGGTGAAATAAAGCAAGATATGATGGCACCGATGCCCATGCACCGTCTTTTGCAAGGGGATGTCGGCAGCGGCAAAACGATTGTCGCCTTGATGGCGGCACTGGTAGCCATCGAAAATGGCACCCAGGTGGCCGTTGTTGCTCCGACCGAAATTCTGGCCGAACAACATTATCAAAACTTTCGTTTCTGGCTCGAAAAACTTCAATTAAGATGTGAACTCTTGCGCAGTAATACCCCGACAAAAGAGAAGAAAAATACCCTTGCAGATTTACAGACAGGGGCAATCCACTTGCTCGTCGGCACCCATGCCATTTTGCAGCAAGGGGTGCACTTCAAGCGTCTGGGCCTGGGGATCATCGACGAACAGCATAGGTTCGGGGTTAAGCAGCGCGGCGTATTGAAACAAAAAGGAGCAAACCCCGACATGCTGGTCATGACGGCGACGCCCATTCCACGGACGTTGTCCATGACGCTTTATGGTGATTTATCTTTATCGGTGATTGACCAAATGCCACCGGGGCGCACGCCGGTAACCACCCATCATTTTTCCGCCACGCAGCGCAATCAGGCCTACCAATCCTTGCAAGCTCAGCTGAATGAAGGCCATCAAGCCTATGTCGTTTATCCGTTGGTTGAAGAAACAGAAAACTCCGACTTGCTGGCAGCGACCGAAGCTTGTGAAGATTTGAAACACCATTTTCCACGGGCCCGCATCGGCCTCTTGCATGGCCGCTTAAAGCCCGTGGAAAAAGATCAAATTATGCAGAATTTCAGAACTCAGCAGCTGGATATTCTGGTGGCAACCACGGTGATCGAGGTTGGCATTGATGTGCCCAACGCAACAATTATGCTGATTGAGCATGCCGAACGCTTCGGCCTGGCGCAACTCCATCAACTTCGTGGGCGGGTTGGGCGTGGCGGCGGTGAAAGTTTCTGCTTTCTGATTTCGACGGAACAATTCACCGAAGACGCGCGCCGCCGCCTGGCGGTGATGGTTGAAACCAACGATGGATTTCGGATCGCCGAAGCTGATCTGGAAATTCGTGGACCCGGCGAATTTCTCGGTACCCGACAAGCGGGCCTGCCGAATTTTCGTGTCGCCAGCTTAGTGCGCGACACCGGCATTCTCGAGCGGGCGCGCGAAGACGCCTTTGCCTACGCAGAGGAAACGAATTACCTGAACAGCCCCGAAAGTGTTGACCTCAAAAATGAACTTTACCGGCGCTGGAGTGGTCGACTCGACCTGGCAACCATCGGCTGAAAGCAAGTTCCGGCACTATAATCTTTTAGTTTACATAATATATCTTATGCGACGTAAGTCGTTGACCGCGGTTAGACGGGTGTGTTCTTCCGCTTGATTGGCAATCCCCGGCTGAAAATTTTCAAGGCTCCCGCTTCAGCTGTTCCTTCAAACGCAAAAAGGCCACCCGGTTCAGAGTGGCCTCAATGCGTTTTTTGGCGTTTAATGGTCGGGGCGACAAGATTCGAACTTGCGACCCCGTGCACCCCATGCACGTGCGCTACCAGGCTGCGCTACGCCCCGATTTTCAACGCCCGCGGATTATCCAGAATTTGACCTGGTCTGTCAAGCTTTAATCGGGAGGTTACTAGAGTTTCCGCCGATCCAATACGCGGCTGGCCTTGCCTTCATGACGGATAATGCCGGAAGGTTCAATCAGTTTGATGTTTGCACTGATTCCGAGTACCGAGGCTAATTTATGCTCGGCCTCATTGACGAAACGCCGTTGTTCTTTCATTTCGTCGAAGAAAATATGTTCGTTGACTTCGACCTGAATTTCGAGGCGATCCATATTATTGATCCGATCAATCACCAGCTGGTAATGCGGCTGGCAGCCTTCAATCTGAAACAAGACCTCCTCGATTTGGGTCGGGAAAACGTTGACGCCTTTGATGATCAGCATATCATCACTGCGTCCCCGGGTTTTTTCCATGCGCGCAAGGGTGCGGCCACAATCACATTTTTGATAGTTGAGCCGGGTAATATCGCGGGTGCGATAACGCACCACCGGAAAGGCTTGCTTGCTTAAGCTGGTGATCACCAGCTCGCCAACCTCGCCTTCGGGCAGAACCTTACCGGTATCGGGATCGATAATTTCCGCCAGAAAATGATCTTCGGCAATATGCATTCCCCGGCGGCACTGGCACTCACCGGCAACGCCCGGACCCATCACTTCACTCAGACCGTAATTGTCGGTGGCAATAATCCCCAGGCGGCTTTCTATTTCGCGCCGCATCTGCTCGCTCCAGGGCTCGGCCCCAAAGAGCCCGACGCGCAAAGAAAAATCTTTCAGATTTAAACCATTCTGTTCCATGCGATCGGCAATTGTCAGTGCATAGGATGGGGTGCAGACCAAGGCCGAAGAACGATAATCCTGCATGATCATCAATTGTTTATCGGTATTGCCACCCGACATGGGTATGACCGATGCGCCAATGGCTTCGGTGCCATAATGCAGGCCGAAGGCACCGGTAAAAAGGCCATAACCGAACGCAATATGGACAATATCATCGGCGGTTACGCCGGCGGCGGTCATAAAGCGCGCAACCAGTTGCGTCCAGATATGTAAATCATCGCGCGTGTAGCCAACCACCGTGGGTTTGCCCGTGGTTCCCGAAGAAGAATGGATGCGCACCACGTCGCGCATGGGCACCGCGAACATCCCATAGGGGTAGTTCTGACGCAGATCTTCTTTGGTCGTGAAGGGCAAGTCGGCAAGTTGATCGAGGGATTGCACATCGCCAGGCTCGAAACCGCAGGCGGCATATTTGGCCTGGTAACAGGGAACCTTTTGCGCGGTCGCTTGAAGGGTTTGCTGCAAGCGCTGTAACTGCAACGTGCGCAATGCGTCGCGATCCAGGGTTTCGGCAGCAAAATCCCAGATGGCGGGCATGGCTTCTGTCTGTTTATGTTTGAGCATGATGCGTTTGTCTGCCTTTCGTCAGATGCCGGAAATCTTTTCACCTTCCAGAACCTTGATGCCATTCCGAACGAGAACATGGATGGCCTCATCGACATTGTCAAAGCGGAAAATAATCACCGCGTTGCCGCCGGAGCGTTCGACAAAAGCATACATGTATTCCACATTGACGGAATTCTTATCCAG
This sequence comes from Deltaproteobacteria bacterium, assembly GCA_009993495.1. GTDB lineage: Bacteria > Desulfobacterota > Desulfuromonadia > Desulfuromonadales > Geopsychrobacteraceae > Geopsychrobacter. The sequence goes on from JAACTI010000139.1 coordinate 12,318, forward strand.
TATTGACAGAATTTCGGCCAGGCCGCCGGGGCGATCATTGACTTCAACGCCGACAACTTCGGTTTTATTGACGGTGAACGAATGGCTGCGTAGAATCTCTAAGGCCTTGGCGGGAGCATCGACAATCAGACGTAATATGCCAAAATCTGAGGTGTCCGCCAGGGAAAGGGCTCTGATGTTAACGCCGGATTTGCCTAAAATACCCGTGACTTCGGCCAAGCGTCCCGATTTATTTTCGATAAAGATTGAGATCTGTTCGACTTTCATTTCAACTCCCCTGCTCTTCTCTTAGGATGTGCGGTTGTCAATCACTCGCTGGGCCTTGCCTTCGGAACGGGCAATGGTTTTGGGTTCAACCAGCCGCACCTGACAGGTGACCCCGAGCATCTCTTTGATCGCGTGGCGGATTTTTTTCGACAGGGTTTGCAGCACTTTGATTTCATCGGAAAAGGTCTGCTCATTCACTTCCACCCGAACTTCCAGGGTATCAAGGGTGCCGTCGCGGTCGACAATCAGCTGGTAATGGGGTTCGACCCCCTTGATATTGAACAGCACCGATTCAATCTGGCTGGGGAAAACATTCACCCCGCGAATAATCAACATATCATCACTGCGCCCGCTGAGGCGTTCAATGCGCATATGGGTGCGTCCACAGATACAAGGTTCGGGAATAATCCGCGTAATATCGCGGGTGCGGTAACGCAGCAACGGAATCCCTTCTTTGGTGATGGTGGTAATCACCAGTTCACCGGGTTCGCCCAGGGGTAAAACCTCACCCGTATCGGGATGAATGATTTCCGGGATAAAATGGTCTTCCCAAACGTGTAGTCCTTTTTGCGCTTCAATACATTCAATGCCGACCCCAGGCCCCATGATTTCCGACAAACCATAGATATCGATGGCTTTAAGATGGAGCTTCTGTTCAATTTCAGCGCGCATGGTTTCGCTCCAGGGTTCGGCGCCAAAAACGCCGACCTTGAGCTTCAATTTTTTAATGTCGATGCCTTCCTCGGCAGCAACTTCGGCCAGAAACAGACTGTAGGAGGGCGTGCAGGTCAGCACGGTGGAACCAAAATCTTGCATGATCATCAATTGTTTGCGGGTGTTCCCTCCCGACATGGGGATGACCGATGCGCCGATGCGCTCGGCGCCATAGTGCGCACCCAACCCGCCGGTAAACAAACCATACCCATAGGCGTTGTGGATGACATCGCCTTTGTGTGCGCCAGCTGCCGTCAGCGAACGGGCCATCATTTCCGACCAGTTATCAATGTCACGCCGGGTATAACCGACCACGGTCGGTTTGCCGGTGGTGCCACTGGAAGCGTGAATCCGCACGATTTGCTCCAGGGGCACGGCAAAAAGCCCGTAGGGGTAGCTATCGCGCATATCCTGTTTGAGGGTAAAAGGAATGCGACGCAGATCGTCAAGACTCTTGATTTGGGCCGGCGTGACTCCAGCCTGGTTGAGTTTACGCTGGTAAAAGGGCACGGTGGCATAGACCTTTTCCACCACCTGGCGCAAGCGTTTTAATTGCAGCGCTTCCAGGGCTTCACGCGGCAAAGTTTCAAATTCATCATTCCAGATCATGGGTGTCCTCCATTTTTGATATCACTCAAAAAACAAAGCAGACTTTTATATCGGTTCGCGGACGGATCTGTCAAACGCTTTGTTCTGACTCCAAAACAGCCTTGGCTATATGCAAAGTGTGATCAGAAATTTTCTCATAATTATGCAGCATGTCGATAAATATCATTCCCGGCCCAACCGAACATTCCCCCGTATTTAAACGCTCGATATGATGATTTCGATAGTTTTCTTCTAAAAGATCAATGTCATTTTCATAGTGCAGCGCAGTGCGGACAAAGGCATGATTTTTGGTTTGCAAGGCTTCAATCAATTCGCACAAAAAACTTTCCGTTTTTTCTGAGATGTCAGCGAGCTCGTTTTTCCCTATGAGCGAAAAGATTGTCCGCGTTTCCGCTTTTTTCCGTTCAAGAACCCACAGATTTTCGCAATGATCCCCAATTTTTTCCAGATCATTGACCATATACATTAACACCGCCAAACGACGAGCGATAGGTGCCGAAACCGCTTGTTGAGAAATGGCCACCAGAAAATTAGTGATTTCTTTCTGCAGGTAGTCCAACAGTTCTTCGCGTTGATGCAATTCCTGATATTTTCCCGCTTGCTCGGTTTTAAGGAAATGGTTGGTGACACGCAGCATTTCCAGGGCCGTTTGCGCCATACGCAGACATTCGCGCCAGGCTTGGTTCATGGCAACGGGCGGCGTATTAATGACACGGTTATCAATGAACTGGATCTGCATTTTAGGTCGCTTATCATGCCCCCGGATAATCCTGGTTGAAATCCGCGCCAGAGTTCCGATAAAGGGGAGAAAAACCAGCACATTAAACAGATTAAACAAGGTATGGGTGTTGGCAATATGGCGGGCAATAAAGGGTTTTTCCCCTATATCCATGCCCAATTGTTGGGCCTGCTCGACAGATTGAATGACCATATCGGCATCACCGGGGGTAAATGCCGCGACAATTTGTGAAAAAAGCTGAAAAAACAAAAGAACCAGTCCGGCCCCCAGAATATTAAACAAGAAATGACAAAAAGCCGTTCTGCGGGCGGCCAGATTACTGCCGATTGCAGCCAGATTTGAAGTGATGGTTGCGCCGATATTCTCCCCGAGAACCAGAGACAGGCTGGTTTCAAAGCCAATAATGCCCGTTGTGGCCAGAGCTAAAACCAGGGCAATGGTTGCAGTACCACTTTGAAGGAGTACCGTTAGCAGGGCGCCAACAAGAATGCCCAGCAGGTGAAAATTGCCGATAAATGCGATAATCTGGCGCAGTTCAGTCGTGTGTTTCACCGGGTCGAAGGATTGCTTCATGACGGCTAAGCCTAACAGCACCAAGCCGAATCCAAGTAAAATTTCACCCCAGTCGTTTTGGTTACGCCGTTGCAGGAAATAGGAAAAGCAGGTTCCAAGGCCAATCAGGGGTAAGGCATAGGTCGTAATCGGGAAAGCAATCAATTGCGCGGTGATCGTCGTGCCGATATTCGCCCCCAGAACCACCGCAATACCTTGAACCAGAGGCAGCAAACCGGCATTAACAAACCCGACAACCATGACCGTCGTCGCGCTGGAAGACTGAAGAATGGCCGTAATGACAGAGCCGAAAAAAACCGCCGAAAAACGATTGCGGGTCAGGCGCGCGACAATGCGGCGCAGGTGCTCACCAGCCACATTCTGCATGCTTTCAGACATAATGCGCATGCCGTAAAGGAATAGCCCCAGACCACCGGCAAGAATCAGAAAAAATGGAAGTTCAATAGATAGTGGCATACCGACAAATCAATTCAGTAAAAAAAGCGGCCCACCGTGTCGGCAGGCCGCTGTGCGTAGCGTTGCGTGGCGCGGATCGCTATTTTTTTATCACATCGAAAGGAAAACTGAAAACCGTTGACTTCGTCCCTTGGGCGAGGACGGCTGAACCTTGCAAGTTAAAGCCCTTCATAGTGCGCAAATCGGCGAGGAAATAAATCAATCCGGAAATTTGCTTATCGGCTTCAACTTTTCCGTCAGGTAAGGCTTCAACGGCAATGGCACGTGCATCCCGCGTCGGAAAATAAGTGACCTGACTGTTGAACTGATTCTCCCGTTTGGCCTGTTCGGCATCGCCGGCGTAATAGTACCCCAGATAAGGATAGGGAATCAGATAAGGGTCAAGTTCCGTAACCATTTTAGCGATCTGCTCAGGAGACACCGGGCGATATTGATTGCCCTGCTCATCCGTTAGTAAAAAGCGTTCGGCGGGGAAAAATATCGGTTGTTCACGCTCATTGCGGATTTCAAGTTGAAAAGAACAGATATTCTGGCGCATTTGGTAGGGACGCACTTCCAGATCCATGACTCTGGCGGTAACCCTGACCTGATCGTAGGTCTGACGAATGGACATCTCCTGCGCATTGATCTGCCCGGCAGTGTTCGGACGCGGTACCACGCTGACACCCGCACAACCGAACACCAGAAACGTCAAAAAAAATAAGCAGCTAAACCCTTGTTTTGACATATTTTTTCTCCGACTGACTGATTCACATGGGTTGTATTTTTAATCTCGTTCCATTCAGCGAATGGCAATTTTATCTGC
>JAACTI010000088.1 GCA_009993495.1 Deltaproteobacteria bacterium
CGGTCGCCCCCTGGCCGTCACCAGCGATCTCGCCAGTTTCTGGAACCAGGTCTACCCCGAAGTTCGCAAAGAAATGCAAGGCCGCTACCCCAAACACCCCTGGCCTGAAGACCCCTGGAACGCTGCGCCGACAAGACGCATTAAGAGCCGCTGAATATCGTGTAAAATCATGCGGTTGTCGTTGAAATCTCAGCCCGTAGTTGTGACGGTTTGGAAAAATTTCAAAACGGCCCGTTCGAACACGTCCAGATCATATTGGATGGTTTGTCTCACAATTCATTAGACAGGTTGTTTAAACTTTTCGCTTAACCGTTGATTTTTTTTTGCGTGAACTTCGCGCCTTCGTGGGGGTAACTGCTTTTTTTAGGAGGAATCAGAACAGGTAACAGGAAAGTAAAAACTGGCGACCCCGGGGCGATTCGAACGCCCGGCCTACTGCTTAGGAGGCAGTTGCTCTATCCTGCTGAGCTACGGGGTCGTGGTATGATTTTTTTGGGGTTATACCGGAATGGACAGCAAAAAACAAGGTCGCGGGCTGAACACGCGACCTTGCAGAGAAATGGAATGTTTTAAAATTTGAGCAAACTATAAACCTTGCCCTCGGGTAATTTGGTACGACCACCGAGAAATTCGAGTTCAGCCATGAAGGCACATTCGTGCACAATGCCGCCGCCTTGCTGTACCAGATCGACGACTGCGGCCATGGTACCGCCCGTGGCCAGCAGATCATCGGCAACGATGATCTTCGCCCCAGGCGTGAAGGCATCTTCGTGAATTTCGAGAGTATCAGATCCATATTCGAGGTCATAACTGACACTCCGGGTTTTGTAGGGCAGTTTGCCGGGCTTGCGCACCAGGGTAATTCCAGTGCCAAGTTTGTAAGCCAGGGCCGACCCCAAAATAAACCCGCGCGCCTCAATGCCAACAATCTGATCAATTTTTTCGCCCAGATAGCGGTGCGCAAGCAAATCGATCATGCGATGAAAGCTGCGGGCATCTGAGAGCAGCGTGGTAATGTCTTTAAAAACAATACCTTTTTTAGGAAAATCAGGAATGTCACGAATAATGCCACGCAATTGCTCCATAATGCTCTTTTCTCCGCGGGATGATTTTATCAAATTTCAGCGCTGCCGGTTTGACTGTCAAGCACCGATTTGCGCAATTTTGCCAACCCTTTAGCCTCAATCTGACGAATTCTTTCGCGGGTAACGCCAAATTTTCGCCCGATGGTATCAAGGGTCTGGGGCTCCTGATCATCCAGGCCAAAGCGCAGGATGAGAATTTCACGCTCGGGCTCCGTCAATTCCTCCATCCAGCCCATGACCTGATCGAAACGATCAAGATCCTGAATCGTGGTCTCGGGGTCACAGGCTGACTTGTCAGCCAAAGTATCAATCAAGCTGAAATCACTGTTTTCGCCCAGAGGATGTTCGATGGAATAGGTTTTTTTCACCAGAACCTGCATGCGCCGCACCGCCTTTTCATCACAGCCCAGGCTTTCGGCCAGCTCGGCATGCGTAGGATCACGCTTGAGATTTATGGTCATTTCACGGCTGACCTTCGCGAGTCGATTTATATTATCGGCCACATGCACCGGCAAACGGATGGTGCGACTTTGATTCACCAGCGCTCGCTCAATCGACTGGCGTATCCACCAGGTTGCATAGGTTGAAAAACGACACCCCTTGCTAACCTTGAAGCGTTCAACCGCCTTAATCAGTCCCAGATTCCCCTCTTCAATCAGATCAAGAAAGGGCAGCCCACGGTTCATGTAGCGCTTGGCAATTTTAACCACCAACCGCAGATTGGATTCGATCATGCGATCACGGGCCGCCATGTTACCCAAAGCAATTTCGCCGGCCAGATCACGCTCGTCCTGGGCGGTGAGCAAACTTCCTTTCTGGATTTCGCGTAAATACAACTTGATGGCATCGACCGCGTGTTCGGGTTCCTCAGCGTAATCGGCCTGGATGTCAGTGCCCCGCTTTACCGGATCTGATTCGGGAAGGTCGACCACGGCAAAGCCATCGTAGCTGTCCTGATCCCTCTCGGCAAGAGATTCAGAATTCTGACCGCCAGCATAGCCAGGTGGATATTCGTCCATGGCCTCTCCTGCAATTGTTCAACATTTATTAATTTTTTTAACCCTGCGCAGTCTAAGAAAAGAAGCTTCTCATGGCAAGTATAAAATAGGATTGACCGCCTGTTTGCCGCGCCGGACTTCAAAATGCAACCGCCCCGTTTCCCCTGACGGCGACAAACCGCTGTCGGCAATTTTCTGCCCGCGACTGACAAATTGGCCTGTGCGTGCAAAGAGCCGACGGTTGTATCCATAAACGGTAAAGAAATCATTTTCATGTTGCAAAATAATGAGATAGCCAAAACCCTGGACACCATCACCGCTATAAATAACTTTGCCGGCCGCCGCGGCCAATACCGGGGTACCAACCGGAGTCGCAATTTCGATGCCTTTGCCGCTCCCCTGCCGTTTCTCTCCAAAAGCTTGTAATATTTTGCCCCGCAACGGCCAGTGAAGTTGTATTGCTTTTTTGGTCGAGCGCGTCTCTGCCGGACTGATTTTCGGTGTTGTTATGCGCAACTGAGGTTTGGTGGGAGGTGGGGCTTTTTTTTGTGCAGGTTTTGTCCCAGATGACGATGCCACAGGGGTGGGAGGGAGGTCTGCCGTGGTACTTGACACCGTAGCCGGGACATTCAGCTGTCGCGTAGCACCGGGAATAAACAGTCGTGTCCCCGTCTTTAACTGCGTCGGATCAGAAATCCCATTGATACGCGCCAAATTGGTTTCGTTCTGCTGGTAGGTTTTACTAATACGGTAGAGGGTTTGACCAGGGCGCACCTGATGATAGATTCCCGAGGGGGTACAGGCGCTGGAGCAGAGGAACAGTAAAGCGGGCAGCAACCAACGCAAGACCCCCAAAAAGGCCAGGGGCACAGATAAAAACCGGTATGTGCAGAGAGCTGTCATTGGTGTTGGGGTTCCCAGGCAGCCTTGTGCCACAGTTATAAAGTGAGTCGTCGTGACGAAACTATCCGCGCAATTGCCACACAGCTGCCAGCGCCAGCAGCAGGATAGCAGCCACAAGGGTGAGTAAATTAAAATAACGCTCAATAAAAATACGCGCCCGCGCACCGTAACGGCGCAAAAGTGCCGCAACCAGAAAAAAACGCAGGGCACGGCTTAAGCAGGATGCGCAGACAAAGATTGGCAGATTGATGCCAAAAGCGCCAGCGGCAATGGTAAAAACTTTGTAGGGTATGGGAGTAAAGCCCGCAATAAAAACTGTCCAGAAATCGTAGCGCACAAACAGATCCCCCACCTGGCCAAAGAGCTCGGGCGTAAAACCGGGGACATAACGATAAAACCACTCAGCCGCCAACGCCCACAAACCGTAACCGATCAGATATCCCAAGAGACCACCCGTGACCGACCCCAGGGTGGCGCCAAGGGCATAACGCCAGGCCAGCAGCGGGCGCGACAGGCTGAGGGTCATGAGCAACACATCGGGAGGAACGGGGAAAAAAGATGCTTCAGCAAAGGCTAGCATAACCAGGGCGGGCAAGGCCCAGGAGGTATCGGCCCAGGACAATACCCAGTCGTAAAGCCGCCGGATAAAACCGGAAGGAGGGGAGCTTGCCTTTTCTGTTTCAGCTGAAACTGTCACCGGCCCACCCCTTTTCACCAATCAACGGCACAAAACGACAATCCATCAATTCTTCACGTTTGAAATTCTGCTCATCTACGCGGGTTATTCGCACCAGAACCTGCTGCATCAAAGGCCCAACCGGCAAAACCAGCGCCCCGCCGGGGGCAAGTTGCTGACAGAAGTCTTCGGGAACTTCGGGCGCGCCTGCCGTCACCAGAATCGCGTCAAAGGGTGCCTGCTCCTGCCAGCCACAGGTGCCATCGCCAATTTTCATTTGTATGTTAGAGAGTTGTAGCTGATCGAAAAGCCGACGTGCCCGCCCGGCGAGAGTGGCAATGCGTTCAATGGTATAAACCCGCCGCACCAATTGACTGAGGATTGCGGTTTGATATCCTGAGCCGGTGCCAATTT
>JAACTI010000089.1:0-869 GCA_009993495.1 Deltaproteobacteria bacterium
AGAACCTTTACACCGACTTGCTCAATTGCTTGTTCAACCTCTTCAACTCGGTTAAAACCGATTGATACTTCTGTATAAATAATTGAGTTTATGAGTAGCGTGTTGCTCTGACTATATTTACTTAATACAGTTTCTGACCAGTCTGCCCATGTGGGATCACCAGTAAACAGATCAAGTAAAATTCATGAATCTACCAACACACCATTCATATTATCTCTCTTGTCAGATTCATGATTTCGTCTGTGGACATTTTGACGGTGGCAATTCCACGTAATTTTGCAAATTTAGTTGTTGGTTTGTCTTTTGATGCTTTGACGATAAAAAACCGTCCATTGTCTTCTTGAAACTCAACCTCTGATTCGGAAACAATCCCCAAAATCTCCCTCACGTTTCGAGGAATTGTTACTTGACCTTTTGTAGTTACCCGCATAAACAGCCTCCTTTTTAGTAATACGACTGTAGTATTACTCCTCGGCAGGTGCAACGAATTGCCGCCCTCCCCTGCGTGTAACGCTGAACCGACTGCATTTATCGCGTTCTCACGTCCCTCAGTTATCGTGTTTACTCTCAATAACGCAACTGTTTCTTGGGTATTTTCTCTACAGTGTAGAATTTCGCGACACGCAAGACACCTCAGCACTTATCTCTTCAAGGCAACAGACCCCTCCCTCCCTCACCAAACCGCGGTGCCAAAGAGCTTATTTCTGCTCCCTCAAAAACATCAACCATTGTTTTATCAAGTGGCACTGTCATTGCTATTGGTAGGGTTCTTAGAGTAGAACAATCTACCGAATCATGGTAACTTTGTACGCGAAATCAAGCAGGACCTCCGAGCCTCGCCGCCTAAAGATCGTAGATCCAGGGCGACA
>JAACTI010000089.1:883-5272 GCA_009993495.1 Deltaproteobacteria bacterium
GATCCAGGGCGACAGGCCTATGGGCAGCGCTGGAAACGGCCCTACCTCCCTGGTGGAAAGGAGGCGTTACATCGTTTTAAAATGTAGAGGAGCGTGGAATGGACAAAATCGTTAGAATCAACATGGGGGCGGCAGGCGGGCCGCAGGTAACAACCGAGCCAGCCGGTGAGTTTGCCGGACTGGGTGGTCGTGCCACAACGTCGATGATCATCGGCAAAGAAGTGAACCCGCTGTGCCATGCTCTGGGCGCGGAAAACAAACTGGTGATTGCGCCGGGAATGCTGAGCGGCACCAGCGGCGCCATGAGCGGGCGCTTGTCGGTTGGCTGCAAAAGCCCGCTGACCGGCACCATCAAGGAATCCAACGCCGGCGGCCAGGCTGCCCAGGTGCTGGGACGCATCGGCTATGCTGCCATCATCATCGAAGGCAAGCCGGCAGGCGATGATCTGTACAAGATTCACGTCAGCAGCGCCGGGGTCAAGGTTGAAGTCGATAACAGCTTAAAATTGCTCGACAACTATCCCTTGATTGAAAAACTGCGTGGCCAGTATGGCGACAAGGTCGCTTACATGTCCATCGGCTCTGCCGGTGAGCGCCTGATGCATGCGGCCTCGATTGCCTGCACCGACCCGGAATTGCGCCCCACGCGCCATTGCGGTCGTGGCGGCGTGGGCGCGGTGATGGGCTCAAAACGGGTCAAAGCCATCATTCTTGATGACAGCGGCTGCAAACAGCGCGCGCCCCATGACCCCGAAGCCTACCGGGATGCCAACCGCAAATTTGTTGAAGGCCTGCGCAAACACCCGGTCACCGGCGAAGGTTTGCCCGCCTACGGCACCAACGTACTGACCAACGTATTGAATGAGGCGGGCGGCTACCCGACACGCAATTTCACCAGTGGGGTTTTTGAAGGCGGCGCCAAGATCAGCGGTGAAGCCCAGGCCGAACTCGAAACCAAGCGTGGCGGCAGCGCAACCCACGGCTGCCATCGCGGCTGCGTTATTCAGTGTTCGGGAATTTTCAACGACAAAGACGGCAATTACGTTTCAAAACAGCCCGAATATGAAACCGTCTGGTCTCACGGTGGCCATTGCGGCATTGATGATCTCGACACCATTGCCAAGCTCGATTATATGGATGACAATATCGGCGTTGACACCATCGAAATGGGCGTCACCGTCGGCGTGGCCATGACGGCGGGTTTATGCGAATTCGGTGACCGTGAAGGTGCGATTCGCCTAGTCGAGGAAGTCGCCAAGGGCACACCCCTCGGGCGGATTCTCGGCAGCGGCGCCGGCACCACCGGCAAGGTTTTCGGCGTCGAGAAGGTGCCCGTGGTCAAAAATCAAGCCCTGCCCGCCTATGATCCACGTCCAATTCAGGGCATCGGCGTCACTTATGCAACCACCCCCATGGGCGCCGACCACACCGCTGGTTACGCGATTGCCACCAATATCCTGAAGGTCGGCGGCGATGTCGATCCGTTGAAACCTGAAGGTCAGGTTGAGCTGTCGCGCAACCTGCAAATTGCCACCGCGGCCATCGATTCCACCGGCATGTGTCTGTTCATCGCCTTTGCTATTATGGATCAGCCCGAAACCTTCCAGGCGCTGATCGACATGCTGAACGCCTTTTACGGCACCAACCTGACCGCAGATGGCGTCGTGGCCCTGGGCAAACAGGTGCTATCGGTGGAACGTGATTTCAACCAGCGCGCCGGCTTCACCAAGGCGGATGACCGCCTGCCGCGCTATTTCTACACCGATCCCATTGCCCCGCATAACCAGACCTTCTCGGTCACCGATGAAGATCTGGACAGCGTATTTACCTGGTAAACATCGCGCGGGGGGATGGCGATGGCATCCCCCCCGCGAAACCCGCTTTTCTGCTGAAAGAAACCCGCAATGACAGAGGAACAGGTTCTTTCCCTGCAACTGGATACGGAGCGACTTGCAGTTTTTTTCCCCTTGTTTCAAGCCGGAGTTGGCCTGAGCGTTGCGACGGGTTGTACCGTCAAAGAGCTACTGACCCAGCAGTTCGGCATCCCGGAAGCTTATATTTTAAGCCGGATCACCACGATATTTCTTAACCATAAAGCGGTTGACGACGCGGCCGGCGCCGTGATTACCGAGGGTGCGACCCTCGCCCTGTCGGGAGCCATGCCGGGGCTGGTCGGCGCGACCATGCGTACCGGCGGACACCTGGCGGCGTTGCGTGGAGCGATGACCTATCACAATTCGGCCTATCCCGTTGCTAAAGGCAGGGGGCAAATTCGGCTGAAACTCTTCAACCTGTTGCTCGACGAATTGGCTCCCAGGTTTCTGGAACACGGCATTCTTATTCAGAGCGGCGAACTGCGGGAGCTGGGCCTGGACGCGGATGTCGATTTATCTTCCTGGCCGGATCCCTCTACTTTGCTTACGCTCAAAATTCAAACCATCAGGAAATCGCCATGAAGCTGACGATCAAACTCTTTGCCACCTTTCGCCAAGGACGATTCGATATCGCTGAACGCGAATTTGCCCCCGGAACCACCGTTGGCCAGATTGTCGATCAGCTGGATCTGCCGCGGGAAAAGCTGGGAATTTTGATGGTCAACAGCCGTCACGTTCAGCTGGAGCGCGTCATGGCCGAGGGTGAAACCCTGGCAATTTTTCCCCTGGTGGGCGGAGGCTGAGATGCGCGATTTTTTGCAGAACAACGCCTGCGGTGATCTGCTCGGCAACGAGGCCCAGCAACAATTTGCCATGAAATTTGAGCTGAGCGCCGCAGCGGCCGAAGGTGAAATCCTCACCCTGGGTTTTTTACCCGCCCGCTATCAGCGCAACCGCAAGATGCTAAGCCTCCCCCAGCAGTTGAAATTACATCAAAGTTGTGTGGCGGTTGCAGGCTGCGGGGGGCTGGGCGGCTATGTGATTGAAGAGCTGGCACGGCTGGGAGTGGGTAAAATCATTGCGCTTGACCCCGATATTTTCGAAGCTCACAACCTCAACCGCCAGCTGCTGGCCACCAGTGACCAATTGGGTAAACCTAAAGCTGAGGCTGCGGCCCAAAGAGTCGCGCTGGTCAACCCGGCGGTGGAGCTGATAGCGATCCAAGCGGCCTTAGAAACGAACAACGGCCCGCAGTTGCTTAAGACCGCCCATCTGGTGGTTGATGCCGTCGACAGCGTCGCGGCGAGACTGGAGATCGGCAGTTTGTGCCGGCAGCAAAACCTGCCGCTGGTGCATGGCGCCATTGCCGGCTGGTATGGCCAGGTCACCACGGTACTCCCGGGGGATAGAACCCTGGAAACTCTTTACCGCCACTGGCAGGGCGGCAAAGGCATTGAAGCCGAGCTCGGCAATCCGGCCTTTACTCCCGCCCTGGTTGCCAGCCTGCAAGTTGCCGAAGCGGTCAAAATTCTGCTAGCAACTGGTGATTTACTCCAAAACCGCGTTTTAACTCTTGACCTGTTGCGCATGAGCGTGGAGACTATCGACCTGATCAATTAAAGCAAAACGACATAGCTCCGAGTTGCCGCACCTAAAGGGTAGTAAACCCCAGGGTTCGATAACCGTTGGGTTGCCAAGGAAACCTGGCAGCCTCCCATGGTGGAAAGGAGACCGGCACTCGCAGGCAAGCATAGCGGGACACAGGTCTTTTCCATTTAGGAAAAGACCTTTTTTATTCACTTCAATCCAAGGAGAAAAAAATGCGCCAAAAAATGACTCTGTTACTGCTGGCGGGACTGTTGTTTGTCACCCCAAGTTTTGCCGCCGAGCATCTGCGCCTGGCGACCACTACCTCAACCGAGAACTCGGGCCTGCTAGCCGAGTTGCTGCCCCCTTTTGAGCAGGCCAACGACTGCAAGGTCGATGTCATCGCCGTCGGCACCGGCAAGGCGATCAAGCTCGGTGAAACCGGCGATGTTGATGTCGTGCTGGTTCACGCGCGCAGTAAAGAAGACGCTTTTGTCGCCGCCGGATTTGGCATCGACCGCCGCGACGTGATGTACAACGACTTTGTGATTCTGGGGCCTAAAGCTGATCCGGCCGGGGTTGCCGGCAGCAAGGATGCTGCTACGGCCATGAAAAAAATTGCTGCCGTCAAGGCCACCTTTGTGTCGCGTGGCGATGATTCGGGAACCCACGTGCGTGAAAAACAACTGTGGAAAGCCGCCGGTATCACCCCCGCCGGCGCCTGGTACCTCGAAGCCGGGCGCGGCATGGGCGAGGTTATCACCATGGCCACCGAACGCCAGGGCTACACCCTCAGCGATCGTGGCACCTGGCTCGCCTACAAAACCAAGAGCGATCTAAAGGTTGCGGTTGAAGGGGATGCCAACATGTTTAACCCTTATGGCGTGATTATGGTCAACCCGGCCAAACATCCCCACGTCAAAGTTGA
>JAACTI010000090.1 GCA_009993495.1 Deltaproteobacteria bacterium
GGTCTGCCGGCCATAATTTGTTTCAATGCCCCAGAGAGCCAGAAGGTACGCAGGCTGCACCCCATAAGCCTTTTCCACGCGGCCAAGCCAGGTCGGATAGCGCTTGGACATCTGCTTGCCGAGGGCAATACGCGCCGGCGTGACACGCAAGTTAAGGTATTGCTCCAGACTTTGTCGAAATTCGGGTTGGCTCCGATCGAGCTCAATGACGCGTGCCAGAGGCGCTTGCAGCCCCTGCAAGCTGCGCACGAGAGTTTGGCGCGAAATCCCTGCCTTCTGCGCTTCGTGACGTAGCTCAACAAGCCAGCCGGCGAAGTCGGTTCTGGGGACAGCAGCTTGCAGAGTGCTTGCCATCAACAGCAAGAGCACCAGGGGAAAAATCTGTTTCACGCCAACACCCAAACGGTTAAATACAAACGAAACGCGACAGAGGGGGTGGCCTTCGGTCGCGTTTTTGATCCACACGGTAACATCAAATTTCTTTGGGCATGCAGAGATTTTCAGCACTATTGGTTTTTGCCCCGCAGTTGGTACAGGCAAAGCGTGGGTTCTCAAAAATCTTGTCAATCGCGGGGTTACGTTCCTTACTGGTTAACTGACAGGCATGCAGATCACAGTGCTCTTCAGGGTTCGAACAGCTCGCTTCGGTCATAAGAGTACCTCCTTGAGGAATGGGTTTTAAGCTCTGGTTTATTATAACCAAAAAACGCGCTGACGTCCTCTTTTGCGCAGCCCCTTTTAGCACTAAAAACAACTTCAACTGAGGAGAAAATTTTGTGGGCGTAGAAATTGAGCGTAAGTTTCTGGTCGAAAGAAAATTGTGGCGGCCACCTGAAGCGGGCCAGCACTATCAACAGGGCTATTTATCCCTTGATCCCGCCCGCACGGTTCGGATCAGACGGGCCGACAATACGGCTTTTCTGACCATCAAGGGTGCGCAATGTGGTGGCGCCTGTGCTGAATATAACTATGAGATTCCTTTGGCTGAGGCCCAGGAAATATTGAATCATTTGTGCGTGGCACCCCTGATTGACAAAATCCGTTACCGGGTTTTGGTGGGGAAACACTGGTGGGATGTTGATGAATTTTTGGGTGAAAACACGGGTTTGATTGTGGCTGAGATTGAACTGAGTCGTTACAATGAAAATTTTGCCATGCCTGCCTGGGTTGACAGGGAGGTCACCGGGGATGTCCGCTATTTTAATGCGGCCCTGTGCATAAGCCCCTATCGGAACTGGGGCGTACCCCAAAGTCATCGTCATTGCCCCTGAATTTTCGCTGCCGCTATGCCAGCGTCAGCGAAAATTCAGCAATGGACTGATGCGGCCCCCTGGATTGGAGGCCTCGTGCTCAGACTGATCTGTCCGGATCCGTAACTTTTGGGATACTGCCGGAAGTTTTGTTTAGTTACCGCCGAGCAAATTCTTGAGAATCTCGGGGTTTCTTTCCTCTTCGGCCAGAATGGTGTGGCAGGTATCACAATCCATGGAAATGGTTTTACCTTCTGCGGTTTCATGCTCTTCGTCGTGACAACGGAAGCAACCTCCCTCATTGGCATGACCAATATTGGTGAAATAAGTATTCCATTGAACATTCATTTCGGGGAATACGTTTTCCGTGTAGGCGGCTTGAACCGCGGTAATGGCCTGTTCGATGAGATTACGTTTCTGGGCAAAAATTTGCGGATAATTCTGCTCATAGTAGTTAGTCAGGCCCGAGGCAATGGCGCTGGTTGCTTCGCGCTGGGTCTGGTATTCACCCTGAATGACCTGCATTGCCTGCTGCTTGATATAGGGGAGTTCGACCGAAATTTGCTTTTCGAGAATTTTATTATCGATGGCAACATCCGGCGGCAGGTAGACGTGACTTGGGCGGTTGTGGCAGTCCATGCAGTCCATTGTGCGCTCCTGCTGGTGGGTTGCCTGGGCAATGGCGTCGTCGGCGTCGGCGGTCTTGTATTGCAGGGTTGCGCCATTAGCGCTGCGCTGTGAAACCTCGACAATTTCATTGCGCTGCCAATCGGTTGCAGTATAGGTAATTTCATTTTCCGGCGCGACGTGCCAGTGAATACCGTGTGACCCTGCAGCACGATCGCCGGCACTACCAATTTTCAGCAACAGCACCGTCTGCACGTGGGTATTTTCTTCATCTTCGAGATATTTATCTTTAACGAGCAGCTTGTCGCCATGGAACTTTTCCGGGCGATGGCATTGTTCACAGGTATCACGCGCCGGGCGCAAACCATGAACCGGCGTTTCAATGGGGCGCGAAAAGGTGTCGCCAACCACGGCGAACAGCTGCCGGGCTCCAGAGATTTTTGACTTGACGAACCAGGAGGCTCCGGAACCGATGTGACATTCGACACAGTGAACCCGCGAATGGGAGGAATTTTGATAGGCGGTGTATTCCGGCGTCATGGGTACGTGGCAGACTTCACCACAAAAGGCGTTGGATTCCATGTAGTGATAACCGCTATACAGCAGAATACCGACGACAAACAGGTTGATACAGGTGAGAAACACCCCCAGAAAAACCAGCTTACGAATCCGATCAAAGCCACTCTCGTCTTCAAGTTTGGTGCGCAGATATTCCAGCGTAAAAATTCGGACATCCTCTTCCCCCTTGGCAAAGAAAAGTCCGACAAAAATCAGCACCAGGCCGCCAATAAAGGTGGGGCCGAGAATCATATAAATAAAACCACTGACGTAAGGGTTTTCTATATGCAGGAAGGTGTCGTAAAGGGCCGCGCCGAGCAGAAAGGGAAAGACCACAGTCACGACCATTGCACCGATCAGCGAAATAGTGCTGTGGGCAATGCCGTTCATAAATACTTTTGGAATATCAGTTAGTTTTGCCATGCCGGAGAACTCCTTGAAACGTGAAATGAAAAGCGTCCACCGTCTTGACGAAAGTATGACCCCGACGAATGAGCAGTGGATGGCGGTAAAATAGCGCTGTACGAGCGAAAAAGCAGGCGGATACTAGCATCGGCTCCATAAGCAGTCAACGTTTATATCCCGAAGATTTCTTCACGGCAGACAAAAACAGCGGGCGCGGCAAACCATGGTTCCGGATCAACCCCGGTTGCGCAGTACGCGCATAACGAAAACCCCGAGAAGAGTCAAAATCAGACCGACGCACACCAGCAGATAGCCGATGCTGTGGGCTTGTCCCAGGTGCCAAAGGTCTTTGCCCTTCATGAGAATAATCAGGGCAACACCGACAAAGGTACCTATGCCGCCGAGCAGATAAATAACGAGAGCAAAAACAGCCAAAAGGAGTTGCTTATCTTTCATGGGGGCTCTTTTAGAAAAACAGCACGGGATAGCTGCGCAACCCCGTGCTGTTCAGATCAACCTGAGGCGACTAAACGTGATGCCCACCGGCAACGAAGGCATAGAACATCAGCAGCAGCAGAGAAACCCCGGTTAACAGGGCGAGCCAGCCGAAACCCTTGAGAATGAAATCGTAGAGCACCCCACTGGGCTTGGCTTTTTCATACTGGCTGGTGAGACCAGCGTCTTCGTAACGTTTCCACTGATCGGCACGCTCATCCATAAATTCGTGCTTCGGTAATTCACCATTGAAAATAACAAAATCCATCGGGAATTTTTCGGGTCGGCCATGGGTATTAAAGAAGTGAACCGTAAAGATAAAACCGGTCGCTAACAGGGCTTCATCGGAATGGACAATGGTCGCCACATTAAACACCCACCCCGGCAGGAAGGCCCCGAAAAATTCGGGGAACCACAGCATTAAACCGGAACCGCCAATCGCAAACATCCCCCAGAAGACCGCGATGAAGTCGAACTTTTCCCAGTAGGTCCAGCGCTCAAAGGTTGGCTTTGGCCCCAAAAATAAGAACCAGCGAATCATGCCGGTGGCGTCTTTGATGTCGCGCAGATTCGGACACAGGGATTCCGGCCCGAACAGGCGGCGGAAGAAGTCAGCCGGGTTGTCCAGTTTCCAGAACAGGAACTTGGCCGACATCACCAGGGCTGAGGCAAAATAGACAAAAGTAATCACCGCACCAAGGCGATGCAAGAGGGCGGCATTGGCGGCACCGCCGTAGAATGTCATTAAGATCTTTGCCCACTGCT
>JAACTI010000091.1 GCA_009993495.1 Deltaproteobacteria bacterium
AAAATTTCGACCAAGGTTGACCAGATTGCCGATGTTTTTTATGTCAGCGATATCTTCGGCCAGAAGGTCACGCAACCGGAGAAGCTGGAAAAAATTCAGGCCGATCTGCTCAGTTGTTTGGATGAATAATTTGACAGTATCATTTAAAATTAAATAGTTATGGATCGCTACCTCGATGAATTTCTCAACTATCTGGTGGTAGAAAAAGGTCTGGCCGCTAATAGCCTTGATGCCTACGGGCGTGATTTGCGGCGGTATCTGGATCATTTGCAGCGGCGCGGTATAATCCGTCCCGCCGCAATTGCTCAGGGCGAGGTGTTGAGCTTTCTTGAAACCCTCAAAGCCTTGGGCTTGGCCCCACGCAGTCGGGCACGCAGCCTCAGCGCGGTGCGCAGTTTCCACCGTTTTTTGTGCCGCGAAAACTACGCAGAAGTTAATCCGACCCAGTTGCTGGAAGCTCCCAGAATGCTGCGGCCCTTGCCGCGTTTGCTCTCCATCGCCGAAGTCGATAAATTATTGACTGCTCCCCAGGGTGATAGCCCCCTGGCCCTGCGTGACCGCGCTCTGCTCGAAGTCTTGTATGCCACGGGGTTACGGGTTTCGGAACTGGTAAATATCCAACAGTCGGAAATTAACCGGGATCTGGGTTGCCTGAGCACTTTAGGCAAAGGCAGCAAGCAACGGCTGGTGCCCCTGGGAGAGGTTGCATTGGCTGCGGTGGAAGAGTATCTTGCCAGGGGTCGTCAGGCCTTTAAGCCCCGCATCCGTTGCGCGACCCTGTTTCTTAATCGCCGTGGCACGGGGCTGAGTCGGCAGGGATTCTGGAAAATTTTGCGGCGTAATGCCGAGCTGGCGGGGATTCAAGGGCAAATTTATCCCCATATGCTGCGGCATTCTTTTGCGACCCATTTGCTCGAAAATGGTGCCGATTTGCGCGCCGTCCAGGCCATGCTGGGACACGCCGACATTTCAACCACCCAAATTTACACCCATGTGGTG
This sequence comes from Deltaproteobacteria bacterium, assembly GCA_009993495.1. Taxonomy (GTDB): domain Bacteria; phylum Desulfobacterota; class Desulfuromonadia; order Desulfuromonadales; family Geopsychrobacteraceae; genus Geopsychrobacter. Next base: position 1,000 of record JAACTI010000091.1, read on the forward strand.
CGTGAACGTTTGAAACAGGTTCATCACCAGTATCATCCGCGCCGCTAATTTTTCTATCAGGGACAGTTTGCGATGAAATATCTGATTCTTTTAGGGGACGGCATGGCCGATGAGCCTATTGCCGCCCTCAACGGCAAAACCCCGCTTCAGGTTGCTAAAACGCCTCACATGGATTCTCTGGCCAAGAAGGGGATTCTCGGTTTGGCTCAAACCGTGCCTCCAGGTTTTGCCCCCGGCAGCGATGTCGCCAATTTGTCGGTCTTTGGCTATGACCCGGCGCAATACTATTCCGGCCGATCACCTCTCGAAGCGGTGAGTATGGGGGTTGAGCTTGGGCCTGATGATGTGGCTTTCCGCATCAATCTGGTGTGGCTTGAAGCCCATTATGGCAAGCTGTACATGGGCGACTTTTCCGCCGGGCATATTGGAACCGAAGACGCCCGCCAGTTGATCCAGAGCCTGGCGCAGGAGCTGGACGATGATGAATTCAGTTTTTACCCCGGCATTTCTTATCGCCATCTGCTGGTGTGGCATGGCGGGCGCGACGCCTTGCAGTGTACGCCGCCCCACGATATCAGTACCCAGTGTATCAACGATTTTCTCCCCCGGGGTGAGGGGGCCGAGAGCTTACTGCATCTGATGAATTCCGCCCAGATGCTGTTGTCCCAGCATCCCGTGAATGCCGCCCGTGCGGCACGCGATGAGCTGCCTGCCAATTCGGTGTGGTTCTGGGGGCAAGGTCGCCGCCCGCAGATGCCAACCTATCGGCAACGTTTCAATATCAGCGGTGCAGTGATTTCCGCCGTTGATCTCATTCGTGGTCTGGGGGTTTGCGCGGGGCTTGATATTCTCGAAGTGCCGGGTGCCACCGGGTATATCGATACCAACTATCTGGGCAAAGGGCAGGCGGCTGTCGCCGCTTTAGCGCAACGTGATTTTGTTTACGTGCATGTTGAGGCCCCCGACGAAGCCGCCCACGGGGGCTTACTCGAAGAAAAAATAGCCGCCATTGAAAATTTTGATGAACAGGTTGTCGGCACGGTGCTCAAATCTCTCGATCAATTGGGCGATTGTCGCCTGCTGGTGCTGCCCGATCACCCGACGCCGGTGGAGTTGCGCACCCACACGGCCAAAGATGTGCCCTACATTCTGTTCGACAGCCGGCAGCAAAAGGATCAGCGCGCGACGGGGTACAGTGAAGAAAGTGCCCAGGCAACCGCTATCCGTTCCCGCGGACACGAGCTGTTAGCCCAGTTACTGGAACGCTGATTGCGGAGACTCAGGCGATGACCCAGGTGCGTTTTGTAAAATTAGAGCGCGAAGAGAAAGCCCTGCATCTGTGCCGCTTGGCCGAAGAACATTTTCTGGCGGGTTCACGGGTTTTGATTGTGGTGGCCGAGCCGAATCGGGCCGTGACCCTGGATCAATTCATGTGGGTGTGGAATAAAGCTTCTTTTTTGCCCCACTCGCTGGATAATGGCACGGTTGATTGCCTGGATGAGCCGATAGTTATCAGCACCCATGAAAGAATTCCCAACCGGGCCAAAACCTTAATTATGGGCACGCCTTGCGCCCTCGCTTTTATTGCCAATTTCGAGCTGGTTTACGATTTTGCCGAAGTCTATGACGATCAGCTGGCCGCCGCCGCGCGCGCGCGCTTTAAATCCTATCGAGCCCATGGCTATCAACCCTGTATGGACTGACCAGGGAGGGGAGCCCAGCCGGATCCTGCTGGATCACTGCCCGATCCTCGAAAAAATCTGTGCCCTCAACGACTCTTCCACCCCGGCGTTGCATCTGTGGCAGGCGCGTGTGGGGGAAATTTTCACCGCAGCTGACCCGCAGGGCGATTTCTACCGGGTCAGATTGGTCGAGAAGAGCTCTCAATCCAGCCTGGTGGTGCCTTTTGCCAAGATTCCCAACCCTGAGCCCGCAGTACCCCTCGTGCTTTTTCAGGCTCTGCCTGCCCGCGAACGCTTTGAGCTGATTTTGCAGAAAGCGGTTGAACTGGGGGCCACGCGCATTGTTCCCTATGTTTGTCGGCATTCTATTCAGCTCGAAGAACGCGAAGCACGGCAGCCCAAGGCTCATGGCTGGCCGCGGGTGATTTTACGCGCGGCGCGTCAGTGTCGCCGCGGGCTGATTCCCGCCTTGTCACCGGTTATGGGCTGGACGCAACTGCTGGCACAAACTCGCCGCCTTGAGCAGTGTTTTCTCTGCCATCCTCAGCCGGGGGCCATCTCTCTTTGGGTGGGCTTGCAACACGCAACCGGCAAAAGCCTGGGTTTGATTGTCGGCCCGGAAGGGGGTTTTGCCGCCGATGAAATTGCGGCCGCTGAAAAAAATGGCATCCAACCCGTTTCCCTTGGCCCCCGGATTTTGCGTACCGAAACCGCGGCGCTTATGGCCCTGTCCCTGGCATCCGCCCTTATTCTTGGCGGGTCGCAGGATTCCCGATGAAACAATGAGAACTTCTATGTCTTTAAAAAATATTTGTATTGTGCTGGTAGAACCCCAGGGGCCGCGCAACATTGGTGCTGTTTGCCGGGCGATGAAAAATTTCGGTTTGGCCGATTTGCGTCTGGTCAACCCGCAGACGGATCATCTGGTGCATGAAGGGCGGCAGATGGCGGTCAAAGCGACAGATCTGCTTGAACGCGCACAAATTTTCACCGCTCTCGAAGCCGCCCTCAGTGATTGCCTTATGGCCTTTGGCACCACGCGACGTTTCGGCAAATACCGCGAAGATCTGCTGCATCCCGACGCCGCTGCAAGCCAGATTCTGCCCCTGTGCGCCCATTCGAGGGTGGCTATGGTGTTTGGGCGCGAAGACAAGGGGCTGCACACCGCCGAACTCGATCTGTGTCAGCGTTTCATTACCATTCCAACCGCCGAAGAGCTGCCGTCCATGAATCTGGCCCAGGCCGTAGCCTTGTGTCTTTACGAGTTGCGCAAAACCAGTGGAGCCTTGCGCGGAGTTGAAACGGGGCGCAAAAAACTTGCCGGAGTCAAAATTCTCGAAGGCTTGTTTGGTCACATGGAAGAATCCTTGGCCCGCTGTGGGTATCTCAACCCGCAGAATCCCGATCATATTATGCGCGCCTTTC
>JAACTI010000092.1 GCA_009993495.1 Deltaproteobacteria bacterium
GCCGCAACGCATCATAAATTGTCAGCAGAACACCTTCCAGATTGGTAAATATCTCATTGTTCCAGAATCTGACCACCCGAATTCCATGGGTATTTAAAAAAGAGGTTCGCTCCTCATCTCGCACCTGAACATCCGACCGATTGTGCTGCCCACCATCCAATTCCACGGCAAGCCTTGCTTCGCAGCAATAGAAATCGAGAACGTAACGATCAAACGGATGCTGTCGGCGGAAACGAAAACCGTCAAGCTGTTTCCGCCGCAGACAATACCAAAGTAGTTGCTCCGCATCGGTCATGTTTTTTCGCAAATCACGTGCCGCTGCAAGTAATGGAGCAGGCACAGGTGCGGGGATGAAAAGTTTTTTGTCTGAAATTTCCTCGGTCATCTCCTCTTTCCTCCTTCGTCTCCCCTCTCCCTCCATCCCCCCCCCCGCACGCTTCCCCATGCCGGGGAGGGCGAAACGATATTTGCGAATCCCGCCGCCATCGGAGATCACTTCACCAGCTGGGGGATTTGCTGCCAACTCCGCCGGTACCATCCGGTAATCGCCATCCGACAACAAAACCAGGATCTGACGGGTGAAGGCAATGGCGGATGGATGCCAGAAAAAATTACCCCTGCATGAAAAACCGAGCCGATTTATTTTCACACAGAAATCCGCCGATTTCTGTGAATCCCCACGAAGTTCGGGCGTTTCAACCGCGCAGCGCCAGCGAACGGCGGTAAACTTCACTGCCGGGCAAGCCGTGCTGTTTGGCGACCTGTTTGATAATGTCCTTCCAGCTTAAATCGGCCTGTTGATGCAAACGTTGCAACGCCTCTTCGACGGTTTCTTCGGGCTGCGCTGGCGCTCTCGGCGCCAGCATCAGCACCAGTTCACCCTTCACCGGCTTGGCGCTGAAATGATCCAGGGCCATGGACAAGGATCCCCAAAAGAGTTCTTCGTGCTTTTTGGTGAGTTCACGGCCCACGGCAATTTCGCGCTCAGGGCCGCAAATTTCGCGTAAATCGATCAACGCCGCCAGCAAGCGGTGGGGCGTTTCATAGAAAACCTGGGTCGATTCCGCCGCAGCAAGTTGTTCAATCACCGCCCGTCGGGCCATTTTTTTGGCGGGCAGAAAACCGGCAAAAGCGAAGCTATCGGTGGGCAGGCCACTAATGGACAAACCGGCAATCATGGCATTGCAACCTGGGACACAGACCACTTCCAGTCCGGCCTGACGGGCGGCACGCACCAGCCGATAGCCGGGATCGGCAATCGCCGGGGTGCCGGCATCGCTGATCAGGGCAATACTCTCGCCCTGTTGCAGGCGCGCAACCAATTCAGCGCTGCGCTCTTTTTCGTTGTGTTCATGACAGGAAATCAGGCGGGTTTTGATGCCGTAATGATCGAGCAATTTGCGGCTGTGACGGGTGTCTTCAGCGGCAACCAGGACGACCTCGCTCAAAACCCGTACCGCCCGATAGGTCATGTCTTCCAGATTGCCGATGGGGGTCGCAACGACATAGAGGGTTCCACTCAAGAGTCGGGCTCCAACTCTTTGAGCCACAGGGCGACACAGGCGTCACTTGGCATCCGCCAGTCACCGCGTGGCGACAGAGCGATGCTGCCGATTTTTGGCCCATCGGGCAGACAAGAGCGTTTGAATTGCTGGCTGAAGAAACGTTGGTAAAAGCCTTTGAGCCAAGCGCGCAGCTCTGCGGCACTGAAGTCATCACCAAAGGCCAAAGAAGCGAGCCACAAAATTTTCTGCGGCGGATAATGCAGGCGCACAAAGTAATACAGAAAAAAGTCGTGGAGCACATAGGGGCCCACCACCGCTTCAGTCAGCTGACCAATTTGACCCTTTTCATCGGGGGGCAAAAGTTCAGGACTCACCGGTGTCGCACAGACATCGTGTAACACGCGCGAAATTTCACCTTCAAATTCACTTTCGGCACACCACTGCACCAGATAGCGCACCAGTGTTTTGGGCACGCCGCAATTCACGGCGTACATGGACATGTGGTCGCCATTGTAGGTGCACCAGCCCAAAGCCAGCTCCGACAGATCGCCGGTGCCGATGACCAGTCCGCCGACCTGGTTGGCAACATCCATCAATATTTGCGTGCGTTCCCGGGCTTGGCTATTTTCATAGGTCAGATCATGCCGTGCCGGGTCATGGCCGATGTCGACAAAGTGCTGGCGCACGGCCGCATCGATAGAAATGACCCGCAAGTGGCAACCAAGAAGCTCGGCAAGGGCCTCTGCATTGCTACGGGTACGGATCGTGGTACCAAAACCGGGCATGGTTAAGGCGTGAATTCCGCTACGCGGGAGACCCAGGCGATCAAAGGCCCGGACGATCACCAGCAAGGCCAGGGTTGAATCGAGGCCGCCCGAAAGTCCGATCACTACCTTTTGACTGCCGATATGCCGCAGACGCTTCATGAGACCACTGGTTTGCAGGGCGAAAATTTCCTGGCAGCGTGCAGAGCGCTCAGCGACCGCAGCAGGCACAAAAGGGGTCTGACTCAGGGGCCGCTGAAGGTCAGTGACCACCGATTCGGGACAGGAAAACTCGATCACCCGGTAACTGCGTCGCGCCCGGGCATTGGTAAAACTGCTGTTGCGCTGACGTTCACCGAGCAGGCGGGTCAGATCGATATCGGCCAGCGCCAGTTGACTGTCAAAGTGAAAGTTTTCAGTTTCAATCAGCAGCTGGCCATTTTCAGCGATCAGGCTGTGACCGGAAAAAACCAGATCGGTACTCGACTCGCTCGGGCCGGCTGAAGCGTAGGCATAGGCGGCCAGACAGCGGGCCGACTGGGAAGCGACCAACTGACGGCGGTAATCCTGTTTGCCGAGACTTTCCGGACTGGCCGACAAATTCAGCAGCAGGGTTGCTCCTGCCAGGGCCTGCGACCCACTGGGAGGTTCCACTGCCCAGAGGTCTTCACAAACTTCAATGCCCAGGCACAGCGCTGGAAAGTCAGCGGCCTGAAAGAGCAAATCTTCACCAAAGGGAATCGGTTCGCCAGCCAGCAGCAGAAAATCTGAATCCCGTTCCGTCGCCGCCGCAAACCAGCGCTGTTCATAGAATTCACCCCGGTTGGGCAGAAAGGTTTTGGGCAGCACCCCGCAGATTCGTCCCGCGGCCAGCAGCACCGCACAATTGAACAGTCGCCCCCCCTGTGCCAGGGGCGCGCCGACGACCAGGGCAGGCATGTCAGCGCTGAATTCCGCTAAAGAATGCAAGGCCTCAAGGGTTTTTTGCTGCAAAAGGGGTTGAAAAAACAAATCGGCGCAGGTGTAGCCGGTGAGGCAAAGCTCAGGCAGAAGGCAGATGGCGGCGCCGGATTCACGGGCCTTACTGACACAGGCACAGATCTGCGCCAGATTGAAATCGACATCGCCGACCCGCAATTCTGGCGCAACAACCGCCAACCTCAACATGCCGTAAGTTTTCAGGGTGAACGCCATCTTCCACTCCCAGGTTTTAAGTTATACGCCACCCAAACCAAAGGCAGCCTGAATATGCTCGATGCGGGCTCCGCCACTGGCGTCGGGCATCACCCCAATGACGTCAAATCGCGGCTGTAAGGAACTTTTGCTTTCGGCCAGATACCATTGGGCCGTGCGGAGAATCTGGCGCTGCTTGCGCGGCCCAACCGCTTCGCACGGCGCGCCATAAGCTTGGCTGCGTCGGGTTTTGACTTCAACAAAAATCAGTTCCCGCCGCGAGCGGGCAATAATGTCAATTTCACCAACCGGGGTCGTGAAATTATACGCCAGGATTTTCAAGCCCTGGCGCAGCAAATAAGCCGCAGCCTGCTCTTCCCCCCAGGCCCCGAGACTTAAACGGGCTTCAGTCACCGCGGTTCCACCCGCAGATGTTCCTTAACCCCGGCAAAAGTCCGCCGATGAGGCACTGCCGGACCATGG
>JAACTI010000093.1 GCA_009993495.1 Deltaproteobacteria bacterium
CCGATCAGGCCGAGGCTGTGTGCCTGGTCGATCAAATCGAACAAGTACAGGCGCAGGATTCCCAACAAACTCTGGCGATTCTGGTGCGCAGCCGTACGCATTTGCCGAAAATTTTGCGCGAATTGCGCCGCCGCCACATTTCCTTTCAGGCGCAGGATATTGACCTGCTCGGCTGTCAACCCATGGCCCTGGATATTCTGGCCTTGACCCGTGCGTTGCTGCATCCGGGCGATCGCCTGGCCTGGCTCAGTTTACTGCGTGCGCCCTGGTGCGGTTTGCTGCTGGCCGATCTGCTGATTTTGAGCGCAGCGGGTTTCGAAGCGAGTCTTTATCATCAGTTGCTCAATCCGGCGCTTTGGGCGCGGCTTTCCCCTGACGCTCAAGAGCGCATCGCTCAAATTCTGCCCGTAATAAAGCAGGCTCTTGCCTGGCGCGGCACCTTTCCCCTGCGCCAGGTTGTTGAAGGTTGCTGGTTGGCCTTGGGTGGGCCCGGTTGTTATGACCACGAGGTTGCGGAAGAGGCCCGTCTGGTTTTCGATGCTCTGGAAAGAGTAGCGCAGGGCGGCGCGCTGCCGAACTTTGACTGCTTTGAACGTGAAATTGCCCGGCTTTACGTGCAGGCCGATCCTGATGCCGACGGGCGCTTGCAGATTATGACCATCCACAAAGCCAAAGGGCTCGAATTTGATCAGGTGTTTCTTCCCGGTCTGGGGCGCAGCCCGGCGACGGATAAAAACCCCCTGTTGCGCTGGCTGGAACATCCGGATCATGGCTTGCTGTTGGCCCCGGTCGCCGCCCGTGACGGCAGCGATCAAGACCCCATCTATCGGTTAATTTCGCAGCTCGAAAAAGACAAAGGCCGTTGTGAAACCGGGCGTTTACTCTACGTTGCCGCGACTCGGGCCAGAAATCGGCTGCATCTCTTTGGTCATGCGCGCCTGGATAAAAATGAGGAACTCAAACCTGCTGCAGACACCCTGCTCGAAAAACTCTGGCCAGTGATTTCCGACGAGTTTTGTGCCAGGGCACAGCCGCAGGATGCCGAGGAAACCCCGGTCTCGCCCGTGTTTTTACGGCGGCTCTCGCCGGGATGGTGCTTGCCGCAACTTGCGGCTGCGCTTGAGACAACTGCGGTGAGCCTTGCAGCGCACCCTGTTTCTGAAGCAGAGCGAGCTCTTTTCAGTGGCTGGGAAAAACAGACCAACCGCCATGTCGGCACCCTGGTGCATGAGGTTTTTGAACAGCTCGCCAACAAGGGAATCGATGCTTGGAGTGATGAGGATTCGGCTCGGTTGAAACCACAGCTTGTGCGGCGTTTGATCTGTTACGGCGTGCCGGTTGATGAACGGCCACCGGCGTTGCAACGGATTTTTAACGCGCTGGAGCTGGCGCGCTCCAGCACCCTTGGGCGCTGGATTTTGGCTGACCACCCCATGGGCAGCTGTGAGCTGGCCCTGTCTGGAGTTGTTGATCAGCGGCTGGTGCACGCGGTGATTGATCGCAGCTTTATCGATGACGGTGGACGTCGCTGGGTGATTGATTACAAAACCAGTATGCCCCTTGCACACGAAAGTCGCGAAGCTTTTGTCGCACGCGAAGTCGAACATTATCGAGCGCAGTTGCAAACCTACGTGCACTTATTCCGCAGTCTGGAACCAGAACGCACTTTTTGCGCTGCGCTTTATTTTCCATTGATCGATCATTTTGTCGAGGTTGAAAATGTGTAATATTTTGGCTGGTTCCCGGTTGTACTGTCGCTGGTTATTGATTGCCCTGGTTCTGTGTTCTTTGACCGCCTGCAGCGAACGTACGGCTTTTGAATCTCTGTACCAAATGCGCTATCAACAGTGCCTGAAAGAGAGTCTGCACCCTGCGACTGATTGTCCCGATTCCCCTGGATACGATGAATATCAGCGCGAATATCAGCGCCCTGGCAAACCGAAGGCCAGTGACTGATGGAAAGATAGAGAAATCTCACCTTTTGTGTTATCTATAGCCCGAATTTACCCTGTCAACGGAGGAGTTATGTTGAAGACAATTATCGGAATCTTATGTTTTTTGGTTTTTGCACCGGTTTTATGCACTGCGGCTGAACCCCAGAGCTCACGCCAGCTTGCCGAGGAATTTCTCATGACCAACAAGGTCAAGGAACAGGTTGACCTGATGTATCAAAAGGTCGAAGACATTATTTTTTCTCAGATTGAAGCCATTGATATTTCCGAAGAACGCGAAAAAAATCTACAAGCGCTGCAGAAAATTTCACGTGATCTTCTCTACGAAAATTTAAGCTGGGAAAAGCTTAAAGAGGAATATATCCAGCTTTATACCGAAACCTTCACCCGGGAAGAGTTGGCCGCGATTGTTGATTTCAGCCGCAGCCCCCTGGGACAGAAAATGGCCGAAAAAAGCCCGATTCTGATGCAAAGATCCATGGAGATCGGGCGTGCTCGCGCCTCGGCGGTAATGCCGAAAATTCAGCAGTCCATTCAGGACTATATGAAAGAAAATGTTAAACAAGCTCAAAGCAAAGAAGGACAAGCGCCGATCAAGCAGTAGGTTTCCGTTTTCAGGTGAAAGAGGTGAAGACTCATGGCTTTGAAAATGGGGTTCATGCAGCTGGTTGCAGATGCCGAAGCAAAAATTCGGCGTATTTCGGTGCCCGAAATTTTAGCGCCCGAGCAGCGCTGTGACAAATTGCTGATCGATCTGCGTGATGTGCGCGAGCTCTGGCGTGAAGGAACAATTCCGGGCAGTGTTCATGTGCCGCGTGGTTTGCTGGAGTTTTGGGTCGATCCCCAGAGCCCCTACTACAACAAAATTTTCGCTGATACCCGCCCGCTGGTTTTTTTCTGTAACAAAGGCTGGCGCTCGGCCCTGGCAACCGAGGTTGTCCAACGCATGGGCCTGGAGAATGTTTGTCATCTGGAGGGCGGCTTTGAGGCCTGGGTTGCGGCAGGTGGTGAGGTGGAGGCGCGGGTGAAAAAATGAAGAGAATTAAGGCATTTACCTTAACTTTTCGACTTGCGTTTCAGCCATAAATGGAAAAGGCTCACCACCAGGGCGAGAGAGATCAGAAGGCCGAAACGACTGCTGAGGGATGATGCCTCTTGCCAGCTTTCCCCGCCCAAATAGCCGATACCAGGATAGGCCAGCCCCCAAAGAATGGCGCTAATTACTGTGGCCGCAATAAATTTTTTTGGATCCATTTGCGTGATACCCGCCACAAAAGGGACGGTGCCGCGAATAGGGCCAAAAAAGCGGGCGTAAAAAAGGCTTTTGCCCCCATGACTTTGCAGAAAAGAGGCGGCCCGCAGTCTGGCGCTGCGCTTTTTTCGGCCCCATTTAGAATGCAGCAAAGGCTGTCCCAGGCGGGCTCCGAGCCAGTAGGCAAACAGATCGCCGCTGCCGGCGCCGAGGCTACTAACAAGGATAACACTTAGCAGGGAGCCCTTGCCGTGAACCACCAGATAACCTGCAAGCACAATCAGGGTGCTGCCGGGGACAGCCAGCCCCACCAGGGGAATCGACTCACAAAAGGCGATCAGGGCAATCAGGGCAAGGTAGAGATTGCCATCGGGAAGGAACTCTAGCACCTGCTCAAGCCAGCTGCTCATCACCTATCTCCCGTCAAGGGAAAACTGTTGGTGCCAGGCGTCAAAAATTTCGCCATGATGCTGGCCATATTTGGCCACTTCCTTGCGAACCTCAGCGGGACTTTTTTCGTGGCCGCGTTGACGGGGATTTTTGGAAAAGAACAGGTCGGCGTAGCAGATAATTTTTTCTTCGAGAGTTTCCGGGCACATATCGCGGGCGGGTAGGGGCAGTTTCTGCGCCAGAATTTCCTGTCGCGTCAGGCCGGTTCCCGTGTGGCGTTCGCAGACCCGCGCATGGGCCGGTAATCCTTCAAGCTGTAAAATTTCACTGCCTTTGATGCCGTGGGCCAGGTAGGGCAAGTCACCGTAACATCCGAGTTGCGGCGCCTGGGTGAAAATCATACCAATATCGTGCAACATGGCTGCTTCGGCAAGAAATTGGAGAT
>JAACTI010000094.1 GCA_009993495.1 Deltaproteobacteria bacterium
AGGGTATTGACCAGCACCAGGTACACGTTGAAGGCATCGAGGTAAAACATCTGGTCGGGCGAGATCATGCTGCCTTGGTGAAAAACTTCGAGGGCACAGAAGGCGGCACTGATGAAGGTGGCCAGGGCAAACAGAATATTGAGGCTGCCGGCCAGGGGTCTATGGCCGACGACCGCCAGAATCAAAGTGGCGGTCAAGGGCAGCAGCAGGGTGAGATAGAGGGCGGTCATTGATCCTTCTCGTGCAGACGGTTGAGGTGATCCACATCCAGCGAGCCAATCCCGGCGCGCAGCTGAAAGAAAAATATCCCGAACAGAATCGCCGCCACCAGCACATCGAAGGCGACGCCAAGCTCAACCACCATGGGCATGCCGTAGGTGGCAACGACGGCGGCAAAAAACAGGCCGTTTTCCATGGACATAAAACCGATCACCTGGGCGACAGCCTTGCGTCGGCTGATAATCATCAGCATGCCGATGAGAATCACCGCTAAAGATACGGCAATAGTGTTGCGCGCCGCCAACAGGGACAGTTCGCGAATCGGCAGCACGACATAATAACTGAACAGCACCAGGGCTCCGCCGGCAAGCATAATCAGCGAAGGGTTGCCGATGGTTTCAACCTCGCGGCGAATATCCAGCCGCAGAACCAGCCGCCGCAACTGCCAGGGAATAAAAAATACCTTAAGCGCCAGGGTCAACAAGGCCGAGATCAACAGATGATAGCGCCCAGAGTTAATTGCCATCAGGCAGGTGGCAGCGCACAGCAGCCCGCCTTGCCAGGCAAAGGTGTGAATTAAGCTGACAATCCGGCCCTGGGCCAGCAGCAAAAAAGAGGTAAACAGCACCAACGCCGCCAGGCACAGCACCAGCTGTTCGATCAAAGGCAAATGCAAGCCGGCCATTTAGTTCATCTCCAGCACCACATGACTGAGCATGCCGAGCAGACAGAGGATAAACGCCAGGCCCAGATATTGAGGAACCCGGAACAGCCGCATCTTGGCGAGGCCGGTTTCGGCCAGGGCCAGGGCGATGCCCAACACCAGGAGCTTGGCCATCACACTGACCAGGCCCAGGGCCAAGGGTGCAAGCCTCAAGTCTTGCGCCAAACCCCAGGGACAAAACAAATTCGTCAGCAGCACCATATAAATCAGCAATTTGAGCATCGCCGCCCATTCCATCAACGCCAGATGCCGACCGGTGTATTCAAGAATCATTGCCTCGTGAATCATGGTCAGCTCTAAATGGGTTGCGGGATTATCCACCGGAATCCGTCCGGTTTCAGCCACCGCTACCAGCACCAACCCCATGGCGGCAAACACGAATGAGGGGTAAATCTGAAACTCACTCACCAAAAGAAAACTTACCATGGTCGAGAGGTTGGTGCTGCGCACGGTCATGGCCAGGGTAAACACGCCCAGCAGCATCGCCGGTTCGGCTAAAGAAGCAATGGTCATTTCGCGCGAAGAGCCCATGCCGCCGAAGGCGGTGCCGACATCCATCCCCGCCAGGGCGAGAAAAAAGCGCCCCAGGGCAAAAAAGCCGACCAGCACAATAGCATCGGCCAGGGCCGAGGTCGGCAAGCCCACCGCCAGCATTGGAATCACCGAGCCAGCCAGGGCGGTAACGCTGAAGACCACGTAGGGGGCGAGGCGAAAAATCGGGCTGGCGCTTTCTGCCAGCAGCACCTGTTTGCCAAACAGGCGCATGAGGTCGCGATACGGCTGCCAAAGGGGCGGGCCGCTGCGCGACTGCAAACGGCACTTGAGCCATTTGATCCAGCCTGCAAGTAGCGGGGCCAAAGCGGCCATGAAAAGGGTCTGGGCAATCGCCAGCAGCCAGCCATTCATAGGGACACCACCAGCAAGAGCACGATCAGTGTGAAAAAGGAATAGGCCAGATAAGCGCGGATGTTGCCGCCCTGAATAATCGCCAGCCGCCGCGCCATGGCGGAAATCAGCCGGCCTAAGGGTTGATAAAATTTGCTCCAGGCCCAGTCGCCGATGTGCAGTTGATAACGGCCACCGGGATCAGCCGCGCTGGGCGGCTGGTAGCCGCCATGCATGGGCCAGACCGGCGCAAAAATTCGCCGGATGGGCATGGCAAAGGCGCTGGCGGTGTACTGCATGCGCGCATTCAGCGGGCCAAAGCCACAATCCCAGGGGGAAACCAGGCTAACGGGTTGGCGGCGGCGGCGCGGGTGCAACCACAGCCACACCAGCAGCCAGGCCAGGGCCAGACCGAACAGCACCAGCGGTGCGCTGTAAGAGGCGATTTCAGGGCTGATGGGGGTTAGCCACAGCCAGCCCTGTGCGGTGAGCTGGGGCATGGCATCGGGGAAAAACTGCCCGGCAATTTTGGCCAACTGCGCCACTGTCGCCGTGGGGAAAATCCCAAACAGCAGACACAGCAGCGCCAGAAATATTTGCCCGAGCTGCGGCCCGGTCGACGTTTCCACCGCCTTCGCCGCCTGGGTGCTGCGCGGCAAACCCAGGAAAATCACCCCGTAAACTTTCACAAAACAGGCCGCCGCCAAGGCACCGGTTAAGGCCAAGACCGCCGCCGCCACCGGAATCAGGGCACCAAGGATATTGTTGCGCAGCACCGGCCCCTGCAGGGCGGTCTGAAAGGTCAGCCATTCAGAAACAAAGCCATTAAATGGCGGCAGGGCCGAAATACTGATGCAACCGACCAGAAAGCAAGTGGCGGTCACCGGCATGCGCCGAATCAGACCACCCATTTTCTCAAGATCATGGGCCTGGGTCTGCTGCAGCACCACGCCGGCACCGAAAAACAACAGGCTTTTGAACAGGGCATGGTTGAGACAATGATAGAGGGCGGCAATCAGCCCCAGGGAGGCCAGGGCCGGGTGGCCGGTACCGGCGAAGACCAGGGATAAGCCCAGACCAATAAAAATGATGCCGATATTTTCCACACTATGGTAGGCGAGCAGACGTTTGAGATCGTGCTGCATCAGAGCATAAAGCACCCCCAGCAGTGCCGACAGACAGCCAAAAAACAGCGTCAGCGCGCCCCACTGCCAGGAAATTGTGCCGAGCAGATCGTAGCTGAAACGGATAAAACCGTAAACCGCGACCTTGAGCATTACCCCCGACATCAGCGCCGAAATGTAGGAGGGCGCCGCCGGATGAGCCTGGGGCAGCCAGACATGCAAAGGTACCAGCCCGGCCTTGATGCCAAAACCGAAAAACACCAGCACAAAGGTCAACGAGGCCCAGGCCGGGCTGAGCTGAGCGGCACGCATACCGGCGAAATCAAACCCGCCACCAAAGGCCGCCAGCACCCCGCAAGCCAGCAGAATGAACACCCCGCATACCTGAGACATGAGCAGGTAGACATAGGCGGCATCCCGGTTGGCGGTGTGTTGATGTTGATAGGCGACCAGAAAATAACCCGCCAGGGTCATAGTTTCCCAGCCGACCAGAAAGGTGAAGGCATCGGCCGCCAGGAGCACCAGGGCCATGCCGGCAATAAAGGGGCCGGTAAACAGGGTCAGGGGTAAGAGCGGCTGGGGCCCGGCGGCATATTCACGGACATAAGCCGGCGCATAAACCGCGGCTACCAGAGTCACCAGCCCGACCACCAGTAGAAAAAAACCCGCGAGGGCATCGAGATGCACCAGGCTGTGCAGCCAGGGCAGACCAAAGGGGAGTTGCAGATCGCCGCTCTGCCCGCCCAACAGAGCCAGTGCACCGCTGGCGATACCGGCCAGACCCGCCAACCCGAGCAGCGGAAAAGCCAGAGCCTTGATCCAGACCGGACGCCGCGGACACACCAGCGCCGGAACAAAGCCCGAAGCCAGGGCGGCAACAATCATCACTAACGCCAGCTGCAATGCCACCATCACGCAAAACCTTCGAAAAACCGTAACCATTCAGCTCCGTAGTCACAGGGCTCGAGACCCCCATTCCACGGGCCGCATGAATCCATCCCTGGAGCTTAGCTGTCGCCATCCGGGCGACAGATACCCGTTCCATGGCGGCCTCGGGCTCTGCATGGTGAATAGTTGCGAAAAACCTAATCCCTCCAGAGCCAGGGTTGATTCTAAAACAACCACAGGTTTCGATCGCCAGTCCGAGGCCGCCATCTAACGATAGATTTCTGCGATCCCTAGAGTGGCGATCGGGAATCACGACAACGACAACGCTCAAGAGCTACAAAATAACAGGGTTTTATGAATACCGGACAATTCCTCCAAGAACAAGGAAAAAACACGCCTGGCCT
>JAACTI010000095.1 GCA_009993495.1 Deltaproteobacteria bacterium
ATCAGCTCATCGGGTGATTGCGTCGCGCTCATTTCACGATACTCCACAACCAGTGTGGCCAAAACCGCCGGTGCCTCTAGCGGTAGCAGGAAGCTCGGCAACCTCGGTGATGCGAGCCTGGGCGACGGGTGCAACCACCAGTTGCGCGATTCTGTCGCCATGAGAAATCTTAAAAATGTCTTCGCCAAGGTTGATTAAAATAATACCAATTTCCCCCCGATAATCAGCGTCGATGGTGCCGGGCGCATTCACCAAGGAGATACCCTGACGCAGGGCCAGACCTGAGCGCGGTCTGACCTGAATTTCATAGCCGGGCTCAATGGCCACCGCCAAACCGGTTGGAATCAGGGTTCTGGCCCCAGGAGCCAGACGGAGACTCTGGTCAAGGCAGGCGCAGATATCCAAACCGGCAGCGAGTTCGCTCATATAGGCCGGCAGGGTTGCTGCCGGATGCAGTTTTTTAAATTGCAGCAGGGGTGAACCAGACATAGAACCTCGTAAGCAAAATGACAGGTAACTATTCACCATGCAGAGCCCGTGGCCTCCATGGAACGGGTATCTGTCGCCCGGATGGCGGCAGCTAAGCTCCAGGGATGGATACATGCGGCCCGTGGAATGGGGGTCTCGGGCTCTGTGACTACGGAGCTGAACAGCTAAAATGACAGAACAAAAACCCCCCTCAAACAAGACAGAATGCCGTTCAAGGGGGGTGGTGGTTTCAACTCCTGACGGACGCGGGCCTATTCTGCAGGCAGTTCCTCGCCGAGGGCTTCTTTACGCGACAATTTGATCTTGCCCTGTTTGTCGACACCGATGCATTTCACCAGCACCTGATCGCCTTCGTTCAGCACCTCATTGACAGAACGCACGCGCTCTTTGGCCAATTCAGAAATATGTACCAGACCATCGGTGCCCGGATAGATTTCGACAAAAGCACCGAATTCCATAATTTTACGCACTGTGCCCTGATACAACTTACCGACTTCAGCTTCCTGGGTTAAATCACGAATCATCTTGATGGCCAGCTTGGCAGCGTCGCCGTCACTGGAGGCAATATTGATGGTGCCATCATCCTGAATGTCGATTGCACAACCGGTGGCGTCAATAATACCGCGAACATTTTTACCCCCCGAGCCGATAACCGTGCGCACTTGATCGCTTTTGACCTTTATGGTTGTAATGCGTGGCGCATAGGGAGAAAGATCAGCCTTGGGGGTCGCAATCGCCTTGGCCATTTCACCCAGAATGTGAATACGCCCTTCTTTGGCCTGGGCCAGAGCATTCTGCATAATTTCTTTGGTAACGCCGGTGATTTTAATATCCATCTGTAAGGCGGTAATCCCATGCGCCGAACCGGTGACTTTGAAGTCCATATCACCCAGGTGGTCTTCATCGCCAAGGATATCAGACAGAATCGCAATATCCTCACCTTCTTTGATCAAACCCATGGCAATTCCGGCAATGGGCTCTTTAACCGGCACCCCGGCATCCATCAGGGACAAAGAAGCCCCACAAACCGAAGCCATGGAGGAAGAACCATTGGATTCGAGTACGTCGGAGACAATGCGAATGGTGTAAGGGAAGTTTTCGTGGGCAGGCAGAATTTTTGCGGCGCTGCGTTCAGCCAGCATTCCATGCCCAATTTCACGCCGACCAGGGAAGAGTCGCATGCTGGTTTCGCCAACGCAAAAGGGCGGGAAATTATAATGCAGCATGAACTTTTTAAATTCCATCCCCTGAATATTGTCCATCCGTTGTTCATCGCTTCCGGTGCCAAGTGTGGTCGTAACCAGAGCCTGAGTTTCGCCACGCGTGAAGAGTGCGCTGCCATGGGCACGCGGCAAAACGCCAATTTCACAGCTGATGGGACGAATGGTGCGGGTGTCGCGGCCATCAATGCGAATTTTGTCACGGGTGACCATTTGACGCACGACACGTTTTTCAACCTTGCCCAGAATTGTTGCAATATCGGCAGCGGCATCCGGAAAATCGTTGGCCAACGCTTCACGAACGGCAACCCGATTTTCGGCCAGGGCCGCATAGCGTTCCTGCTTGGTGCGAATTTTTACCGCTTTTTCGACCCCGGGTTCAGCCGAAGCCGTCACCCTTGCAATCAAGGCATCATCAATGGCGGGCACCGAAAATTCCCGTTTGCTTACCCCCACCAGTGCCGCCAGTTTTGACTGCAATTCGATCAAAGGTTGCAGGGATTCATGACCAAAGAAAATAGCGTCGAGGATCTCTTCTTCACTGAGAAACTGGGCTTCGCCTTCAACCATCATCACGGCGTCACGTGAGCCGGAAACAACAATTTCAACATCGCTTTGTGCCTGTTGTTCAAGGGTCGGGTTGGCCACCAGTTGGCCCTCAACGCGACCAACGCGGACAGCAGCAATCGGTCCCTCAAAAGGGATATCCGATACCGCGACAGCTGCCGATGCCGCAACCATTGCCAGGGTGTCCGGGTCATTGACGCAGTCGGCCGAAATAACCGTCGGCATGATCTGGGTTTCAAACATATAACCCTTGGGAAAAAGCGGACGCATAGGACGATCGATGAGACGACAGATCAAGGTTTCGCGTTCAGTGCTGCCGCGTTCGCGGCGGAAAAAAGAACCGGGAATTTTGCCGCTGGCATAAAATTTTTCCGCATAGTTTACGGTCAGGGGGAAAAAATCCTGCCCTTCGCGCATTTTGTGCGCCGAAACAACCGTACACAACACCTTGGTGTCGCCGTAGGTCACAATAACCGCGCCGTCAGCCTGACGGGCCATCTTGCCAGTTTCGATGGACAGGGGTTGACCGTTGAAATCTACTTCGACCTTGTGATAAGGCATAGTGTTACTCCTTTAATGTTCCGCCAGACATCTGGACGGGTTTTGCCTCTAAAACAGCATAGGAGGATGGCCTGAGACAAAATCTGCACTGGGCAGATGTTCTCTCCGGACAGCCTCCTGAGCCACGACCTCTAATGAAAGCAGCATGCCCAACCATTGAGCATGCTGCTTTGATTAACGACGAATGCCGAGAGCCTTGATAATGGTGCGATAGCGCTCAACATCTTGCTTGATGAGATAATCGAGCAGACGACGGCGCTGACCAACCAACTTGAGCAAGCCACGACGGGAATGATGATCCTTTTTGTGGGTTTTGAAATGTTCCGTCAAATAGGTAATCCGATTGGAAAGCAAAGCTATCTGCACTTCGGGTGAACCGGTATCGCCATCATGACGTTTAAACTCTTCAATGATTTCCTGTTTGCGTTCGGTGCCAAGCACGTGAGTTCTCCTTTGAAAATTACTTTAAGCCTGACAGTGTCATCTGTCAGGTGCAGGTTGACTATAACCCGCGCTATTTACCACAGTTGAGCTGGGGTGTAAAGCTATAAACGAATTTCAAACGGGCGGATTCAAGACCCGCAGTAGTTCAAAATCACCAGGTTTGTGGCTGCGACTCGTGGGGATATAAATTGCCACGGCCAGTAATTCACCATCAGCCATCAGGCGTGTGGTCTGTCCTTCGATCAAAGTCTCAGGACAAGCGTAGTCCGCGGCTTCGGGTGAGACTCCGTGCCGCAAACGTCCGGCAGCGGCAGCATTTAACGCAACACTGGGATAATCACCGAGCATCTGATGCAAACCCAAAAAAGCACCCGTGTGGCGAACCTGAGATATGTTTGTCAGCTGATCCAGAGGCAGACACTGCTCAATAGAAAAGGCACCAATGCTCAAGCGCCGCAAGGCCGAAAGATGCGCACCGCAGCCCAGAGCTGCACCTATATCGGCCCCCAGGGTGCGGATATAGGTGCCCTTGGAGCAGGAAACGTCAATCGTCACATGGGGCAAAGCGCAATCTACGACTTCCAACCTGTCAATTCGCACTCCGCGCGCCTGGCGTTCTACCGTTTTTCCGGCCCGCGCCAGCTTGTACAGGGGCACTCCGTCGCGTTTCAGGGCCGAATACATGGGGGGAATCTGCTTAATTTCGCCACGAAAAGCCGCCAGCACCCTGTCCAGGTTATCCAGCAGCTG
>JAACTI010000582.1 GCA_009993495.1 Deltaproteobacteria bacterium
TCAGGCCGCGCAGATGATCCTCGCTGAAATCGCCGCCGCTCTTGAGCCATGAGTGAACTTCTCCATGGTATCAATCCGGTGGCCGAAGCCCTGGCCTCGACCGCGCGTCAACCCCTTGAATTGATTCTCCCCTGCGGACGCCTGGCACCACGGCTGTCCGAGTTGAACCAACAGGCTAAAGCACGCAAAATTCCGGTGCGTCTGCTTGAACGTGCAGAAATAGACCGTTTAGCTGGTCATAACCATCATCAACAGGTGCTGTTGCGCCTGCCGCCCTTTATTTACACGGAATTTGACCAGCTGCTGAAGCAGTGGCGCGCCAGCGGGCGGCCTGCATTCCTGCTGTTACTCGACGGTATTACCGATCCGCATAATTTCGGTGCCATTTTGCGCAGTGCCGAAGTCGCCGGCTGTCAGGGTGTGATCGTTGCTAAAGACCGCAGCTGTCCCGTGACCCCGGTGGTTGAAAAAACCGCCGCCGGAGCTCTGAGCCATCTCCCCCTCTGTCAGGTCACCAATCTGGCGCGCAGCCTCGAAGACTTGAAAAGCGCCGGTATCTGGTGTTACGGCCTGGCCGGAGACGCAGATTCGACCCCTTTATTTACCACCCGGCTGGTGGGTGACCTGGCCCTGGTTGTCGGCAGCGAAGGCAAAGGCCTGCGTCCCAACATCCGCAAACATTGCGATGCCCTCCTCGCCATTCCCATGCAAGGTCAACTCGGCTCCCTCAACGCCTCCGTCGCCGCCGCCATCGCCCTGTTCGAAGTGTGCGGCAAAACATCGCCACCAGGCCGCCTCTGTCAGAATAATCCCGCCCACAGACAATTTTCAACCCGGTTTTTTTGACAGCTCCCTCAAGGCGACCTATAGTGTTTGGCACAAAACAACCGCCGGAGGGGTGGATGAACCATCAACCTGACAAACAGCTATTAAAACCGCAGGCATCGAAAAGATGTCCTGCGTTTTTTTGTGTGTACTTTTCTGTCACAGGGCTGGGGTAGGGTGGAGGAAGGTTGCAGGATTGGATTGAAAAACCTGTGACGGGATTTGATCCTTCGAGGTGTCATTTTTACCGGACCAGCAAACAGCGGGGAAAATATGTCTTTTAATTCTCATCTGCAGGAACTGATCGGAA
>JAACTI010000096.1 GCA_009993495.1 Deltaproteobacteria bacterium
AGATCAATGAAGGCGATAACGACCAGGCTCGACACAAATAAGAAGTAGATGGGCGTCGCCAAACGCAAGCCAAAACTGTAAAGCACCAGCACAAATAAAACCCCAGTCAAAGCTTCAATCAGAGGATATCGGAGAGAAATCCGTGTCCGGCATCGTGCACAGCGCCCGCGAAGAAACAGATAACTGAGCAGGGGGATATTTTCGAACCAACGAATGGGATGGTGACATTTCGGACAGGCAGATGGTGGAAAAACAATGGAAAGACCTGCCGGAATTCGATAAATACACACATTCAGGAAGGATCCGACAACCAGCCCCAAGACAAAAGCGCTGCTGAGGAAAAAATTGTATTCAAATGGCATTTTCAGCCTCTTTTATCTGCGTCTGAAAGAGTAAATTCTGCGCCGCCGCAAAAACTTCGTCAACCGCGATCTCGGCGATACACCGCCCACCAATGGGACAGGGTGGCGTGGTACCGAAGCGAGTGCAAGGCGAACAGTCGAGCTGATGATTGATGACGCGATCTCGGGCACCCGCCGGTGCCCATTTGGCCGCAATGCCGGGACCAAACAGAGAAACCGTCGGCACCGCCAGGCCAACCGCGAGGTGCAGCACTCCGGAATCACCACTGATAAGCAGGGCGGCATGCTTGAGCACGCGCGCCGTCTGCAACAGAGAAGTGCGCGCAATGAGATTCACCACCCCAGGCGTGCGCTGCTGCAGAGCCTGACCGGCAGCAACATCGGGAGCAGCACCTACCAGCACAACCGCACAGCCGCTTTCAAGCAAACGTTCGGCCAGGGTGGCAAATGCGGCGATGGGCCATTGGCGTTCAGCAATACTCGCGCCGGGGAAAAGCACTACCAGTGGTGAATCCTGCGGCAGCTTGAATTCGGTCGGCAATTTCACCTGCGGTGGAATCTGTAACCAGGGAGCCGAACCAGGCTCGGCATATTCAACCCCCAGAGGCTCAAGCAGACGCAAAAAACTGAGAATTTCATAATCCTGATGGGCGTAAGAAACGGTCGCAGTAAACATTCGACTGCGTTCATTGGTAGCAAAACCAATTTTCATGCGACTGCGAACCAGGCGCGCAATCACCGCCGACAAACGATGCCACTGCTCGGTGTCGATCACCAGATCGTAAGTTCGATTCAGAACTCGGAGCAAATCTGCCGGTTGATTATAGTGATACACCCGCTTAACCACCGGGCAGAGGGCAAAAACCGCTCCATTGCGTGCTTCCGCCAGAACCTCGATACGACAGTGGGGAAAGCGTGCAGAAAGTTGCAAAATCGCTGGAATCAGCAAGATCGCGTCTCCCATACCCCCGGGGCGAATCAAGAGTACCGACCCGGGGGTGGCGACCGGCTGTCGCCGAGGTGCGCGCGGCAGAAGCGTCACCAGCAGACGACCGATGAGGGGATCAATTTTTTTCAGAATAAGATTATCCACCGAAAAGATCCTTCCACACCCCCACAACAAACAACCGCCGAAAATGCGCTGAACGTTAATTTTTCCACCTGTTGCTTGTCAAGGCTTCGGCGTGCAAATCGCCAGCGAAACTCCTTATTTGAAAAATTCTTTTAGTGGTTTTAGCAATAATTCATCCAATTGCTGCCGCTGTTCAGGATTTTTATCTTTCAAGCGTTTATCCAGTTGACGTTCCAGTTCTTGCCCTAACTGTTGGCCCAATTGCTGCTTTGTACCCTCTTTATCTAAAGTGATGCGCGGACTGGAATAACTGCCTTTAACCCGCAACGGCAGCAGGGTCCAGCCCTGATCGTCCTGTAAATATTTCAGGTTGCCCCCAGCCAAGCCAACACCTTTGAAGACTTCCGGGGCCAAACGGGTTTCAAGTTTTAAATCGAGGGGCCCGGCCAGACTGAAAGCGCCCTGAGGGACAAAAACCGCCTTTCGGCTTTCAAGCCGCCCATCGATATTGCCCTGCCCTTTATCCAGGATAACTTGCCCGAAAAAACGTGAAAACCCAAGAATTTTCAGCTCAGGATTACCAAGAAACCCGGCAATTTCAGCAAAAAACGGGCTGCCTTGAATTTCGCCATTGCGCAAATCAAATTGCACCTTGGTCTGCAAGGCCGCAACCGGATCCGCCACCCCAGCCAGCCCATTGAGCTGACCATCCAGGTTGAGGAGACCACTGATACTCCCCTTACCTTCTGGCAGCAACACATCGGCCAAGCGCCCCAGGGCCAGTTGTTGTATCTGGTATTTTCCTGTATAGGGCCAGCCTTTGGTGTGCAGCAGCAGCTCGCCATCGAGCTGCACCCGGCCCTCGGCCAGAGTCATTTCTAATTTTTCCAGCTGCGCCCGATTATCCATCACCTTGAGTTGTCCGATTACGTTTTCGGCGGTGATTCCCTGGTAAACCAGCTGATTGAATGCCAGCTTTAGGTGTAAATTCAGCGGCACGGCGATTGGCACTTGAAGCGGATCTTCTTGCACTACCTTTTTAGCGTTTGTCGTGTCAACGGCAGCTGTCTCGCCAGCTGGCGCTTCTGGTGCGGGTAGCAATTTATCCACATCCAGGCGTTCACTGCGCAAGCCAACATCCCAGAACGCGGCGGCTGACAAGACCCGCGTAGCATTCAGATCGATATCCAGACGCTGGCCATTTAAGATCAGATATAATCCGCGGGATCGAACATTCTCTTCGCGATAGTTAAGCGTGCCACTCAGTTGACCCTGCTGAAGCGGTGACAGAGGAGCGGGCATAAATGCCAGCAGATCGAGCTGATCAATTTTAAGTTCGGCAGATTGAAGACCGTTATCGAGATGATACGCAATCTCAGCCGCCAGCTTTGCCCCATTCAAACGGGCCTGAATCTGAGTGATAAAGCTTTGTGTCATGGAAAAATCATTCAGTTGGATCTCAAGATCTTCGATCTTGTAAGTTGCGGGCTGGCCCTTTTTCTCGAAGTAATCCAGCACGAGCAGGCTGCCCTTTTCCAGTTGAAATTTCCGCACCACCAATTGCAGCGCAAAAGCACCCTCAGTCGTCCCTGGCGCTGTTTCAGGCTCTTTATCGACCGCCGGATTTTCCGTCGAAGACGCCAGCAAGTCATCGATATTCCACTGACCTTGGGCATCACGTACCAAGCGTAATTGCGGCTGCTGAATCAAAATTTGACCAAGGAGCAGCTCGCCTCGCAGCAAGGCCAGATAGTCATAGGACAATTCCATCCGCTCGGCAGAAAGCAAGGCCTTCTCCCCGGCTCCGTCGGCAATACGCAAACCATCGAGGCGAATGCCCCTCAGCAAGCCAACCTCCACCTCCCCCACCACCACCTGGCGCTGTAATCTCTTTTCTAACTGATTCTGCACCAGATGTTGCACCTTATCTGGCGTCACATAAATTTTAATCAACAGCATTACGCCCACCACCAGTAGCAACATGACTGCGCCGAGTAGCCATAGAATTTTTTTCAGCATGTTATTTTTTTCTCCAGGATTTATGGTCTCAAAATAGGCCAACAGGTCAATTTTGACTTTTTGGGAGTGCAGAACTGGCCAATGAAAACTTTGGGGTTATAATGTTCACCTTCGTTCGGTCTGCATCTGCTCTCAGAGAGCAGGGGAAAATCCTATGCCACATCAATGTGGTCAGGGTACCACGTCAGCCCCCAATACTGAATCTTTCCGTGACTCTTCAGTCTGCTGCCCGCGACAACTATGGAACAGGTGGCGCGAACTGAGGCACTTGGGAGCGGAATGGTGGCATTTTTCCCAACGTAATTGTATTTTTTGACCAACGTCAAAGTTTCAAACCTTGAAAGCTGCTAGTTTATGTCCAACCAAGAGAGTAAAATTGAACCACCCGCCATTGACTAATAATGGCTCAACTTAAACCCCGCGATGGAGGTAAAAAATGTTTTGTTACCAATGTGAAACCGCAGCCCAGGGCACCGG
>JAACTI010000140.1 GCA_009993495.1 Deltaproteobacteria bacterium
GGGGCGGCAATCAGCATGCGGAAAGGCTTATCGAGATGGAGTTCCCAGCTCGCCAATTGGGCGACCGAAGGCTTTTTCAGCAGGCCGTCTTCGATCCATGTCGCGACAATGTGACTATCATCGGCCGCCACACAGGTTGCCACGTCCACCAGGTTGAGCTGGGCGGCAACCAGAATCAAGGCATCGCGCTGGACATGAATGCGTAAGGCCTTCCAATCGACTGCGGCCAGATCTTTTTCAAAACGTTCACGGATGGACGACATACCAATCCCCGGGGATGATGAAACCAAAACGGAAGAGGGCTCGTGTTACTCGAATGGCATGGAGCATAGTCATCTGTCCACTGGGGGTCAAGCCGAAGCGCGCAGTTCAAGTCTCCTCAATCTTTCTGCCGCCCGGGTCGATTAGTATGTGTGGCGCGAACTTTGCTATCACATCGCGGTACACTGTCTATTGAGACAGTGTTGGGTTTTTTTGACACATTTTCCGACGGACGGATGATTTCCGATGGCGCAAAACAAGCGGCCTGATGACAAGGTAGAGATTGGTGTCAAAATTCTGGCAGAGAAGAAAACTCCTGCCTATGTTTTGCACCTGCAAACCGGTGACGCTCAGCTGCGTTTAACCGCCGCTATCACTGTTTTTGACGCCGAGAATACCATTGCCCCCTCCGAGCTCATTGAACTGCTCGCTAAAAACGGCGTCAAGGAAAATCTTGATCTGGAGGAAATCGCCAAATTTTGCAGCAAAGCGGCCATGGGGATCAATCAGGAAAATGTCCTCCTGGCCCAGGGAACTCCCCCCGGCGCCGGCAAGGATGGCTGGTTGGAACTGACAGTTAAAACCAGCAGCAGCGAGGCCGAATTCACCGAAGATGACAAGGGCTACGTTGATTTACGCACCCGCCACACCTTTACTAACGTTGAAGCGGGGCAGCAGGTTGGCATTATTCACCCGCCGCAAGCAGGGAACCCGGGGAAAACCGTCAATGGCCTGCCGATTCCGGCGCTGATGGGCAAAGCTCTTGAAGCTCTGCCCGGCGAAGGCATCGAATTCACGCCTGACGGCCAAAAAGCCCTGGCAACCCGGGCCGGGCGCGTGGTCTTTGATGGTCGCGTTCTAAGCATTGCGGAAGAATTTGTCGTCAGCGGCGACGTTGATCTCAGTGTCGGTAATATTGATTTTAACGGTTTTGTCGAAATAAAAGGTGATGTCCTCGACGATTTTCATATTCGCGCCAGTAAGGGGATTCGTGTCACCGGCTCAGTGGGCGCCTGCCACCTGGAGGCCGGAGGGCCGGTTCAGATCGGGGGCATGGCGGGCCTGGATATCGGAACAATCAAATGTCGGGGAGATTTAACGGCCGGGTATTTGAACCAGGTCGAGGTGCAATGCTATGGCACGGTCAATGTGGCGCGTGAAATACGGAACAGTACCGTCAAGGCCACCCGCGCCATTGTGCTGGAGCGCGGCGCAATTATTGGCGGCGAAACCGTGGCTCTCGATGGGATCGAGGCGCGCGTCATCGGCGCAGTGTCGGGTCTGCGCACCCTTTTGACCGCGGGCGTTTACTTCCCCGAAGCCGATCGTTTGAAAGAGCTGCGTTACAAACAACGCAGCTACAATCTACAAATTCAGCGCATTGGTGCCGCCCTGGGTCCGCTGTCCGGGCGCACTGGGCTGCGTAAGGCCTTGCAGGAGGCCATCGAGCTGCGCATCAGCCTGCTGACCGAACGTAAAGTCTACCTGGAGCAGGAAAAAGTTCAGATCGATGCCGAGCTGGAAACTTTCCGCACATCCGAACATCCGACCGCCAATCCCAAAATTAATATTCTTGGCCGCTTGATGGAAGGGGTGGTGATCCACTTGGGCGAGGCCGTCGAGGAGATTCAGCAGGAACATACCGGGCCGATCTCGGTGATTGAAAATACCCAGTCGGGGGGGCTTCGCTTCGTTGAGCATTCGCCCCTCAAGGTTATGGCGGCGGAGATTGAGGCGCAGGTTTTTGGGGTTGAGGAGACGTCAAACGAGGCGCAGGTTAACCCAAAGGACTAAACTCAAGGAGAGTTCCGCGCAATGATCGCCTTAGCTTAACCGCCCTTTTATGCGGATAGCGACGGCGGTTGGCGCTTGCGCAGTTCGGCGATGACTTTCTCCGCCACCTGATTTGAGGCATTGACACAATCGTTGATACCTACGCCGGAAAAAGCGTTGCCGGTGAGAAAAAATCCCTCAAACGTCTGCAGCCGCTGGGTCAATTGGGCCACCCGTGCCGCGTGACCGGGAGTATATTGAGGAATGGCGCGCTCGTGGCGGAAAATTCGCACAAAGTCGGGCTCAGCCTCAATGCCCATAATCCGCCGCAGATCGTCCATGACGCACTGTCTGATCTCGGTAGTGCTCATGAGGGCGGCGGCCGGGTTGGTCGCCCCGCCGTGCATGGAACGCAACAACACCTGCCCCTCCGGTGCGCGGTTGGGAAAGATGCTTGAATCCCACAGGGTTCCCAGAGTATGACGGTGTTCACCTTTGGCGATCAGGTAGCCGAAACCGGCAAGGTCACGGCTGATCTTTTTGCGCTCGTAACCAAAACACACCACATTCATCGGCGCATAGGGAATCTGAGCTAAGAGCTCGGCGGCACTTTTATCGGTCGGGGCGAGTATTTCCGCCAGGGCATGGGCCGGAGTGCTGCTGATCAAAAGTTCCGTTTCCAGTTGGCTGCCATCTTCAAGACTCAGCAAGAAACCCTCGGCGCGCGGCGCGATACGCGTCACCCCGCTGTGAGTCCGGATTTCGCCTTTCAGCTGCTGACTCAGGGCGTCGGTAAGCTCCTGGATGCCGCCAGAAAAGGAGGTCAGTACGCCCCCCGGCCCCGCGGCACTGGCCACCTGTTTGCCCGCCTTGCGCTCAGCGCGCTTCTTTTTCCCCAGTTTGATCATGGCCTTGAGCAGCCCACCATACTCCTGTTCCAGTTGATAAATACGCGGAAAACAGCTCTGCAGGCTCATGGTTTCGGGATCACCGGCAAAAATGCCGGACACCATCGGACCGATGAGCCTTTCAAGGGCTTCACTGCCGAGGCGACGGCGGGCAAAATTGGCCAGAGTTTCATCTTCGCCATCGCGTTTGGGCGGAATCATCATTTCAGCCGCCAAACGCATTTTACCCGGCCAGCTGAGCAATTTTGACCGGAGAAAAGACGGGCCATTTTCCGGCAGGCGGTGCAATTGATCCGCGGCATAAATAAAGCGCTTACGCGCGTTGTCGTCAGAACGCAGCAGTCGGTCAGTGATTCCCAGCTGTGCACAAAGTTCCAGGGTCATGGGTTTGTTGTCGAGAAAGCCGTTGGGCCCCCATTCACACATATACCCTTCTTCCTTAATACTGAAAATTTTGCCGCCGCTGCGGGAATTTTTTTCCAGCACCACAAGCTCAACCGCCAATTCCTGCCGGGCCGCCAGGCGTTCAATGGCGATGGCAGTCGATAAACCGGAAATGCCTGCTCCCATAACGACAATTTTCATAATTTCTGCTCCTTGGATCGGCTGCCCTGCGCCAGCCTTGCCGCATACTAACGGCGAGATTATTGAGCGTCAAATGCAGAATGCTGCTTGACGGCAACCGCCGCGGTTTTTATAGTTAGCCGTTGAGTATCTCTTCAGCATGGTAGACGCAGGGTTCAAGAGCCCCCTGCCACG
Organism: Deltaproteobacteria bacterium; assembly: GCA_009993495.1. Classification (GTDB taxonomy): domain Bacteria; phylum Desulfobacterota; class Desulfuromonadia; order Desulfuromonadales; family Geopsychrobacteraceae; genus Geopsychrobacter. Next base: position 3,702 of record JAACTI010000140.1, read on the forward strand.
GGCCGCATAAACCCCTCCATGGAGATCAGCTGTCGCCATTCGGGCGCCAGAGACTCGCTCCATAGCTGGCCCGGGCACTGCTCGTTAAGCCGTTACGAAATTGATTTGTGCCCTTAATCCTCTTGAGGTGGAATAAACCATATATGGCAAAAGATTACTATAAAACTTTGGGTGTTGAACGCACCGTTGAACCGGCAGCTCTCAAAAAAGCCTATCGCAAACTGGCCCAGACCTACCATCCCGACCGCAATCCCGGCGATAAAGCCGCTGAAGAACGTTTTAAAGAAATTACCGAAGCCTACGCGGTACTGTCTGATGCTGAAAAGCGTAAACAGTATGACAACTTCGGTGAAAGCGGCTTCCATCAACGATACACTCAGGAAGATATCTTTCGCAATGTTGACCTGGGCGATTTGTTTGGCGGTGGAGGTGCTGAGGATATTTTTAGTCAGTTGTTTGGTGGCGGACGTGGCCGCGGGGGTGCACGCGGGCGAATCCATCGGCCGCCACTGAAGGGACAGGATTATTCGATGGAAATCAGTGTCCCCCTGCGTACGGCCATCCAAGGGGGCGAACGGCGGGTCGATTATCGTAGCGATCAGCGGGTGGAACAGATTAATGTCCGCATTCCCGCGGGGATTGAAGAAGGTGCCAAGTTACGCGTTGTCGGCAAGGGCGGGGAAGCACCGGCCGGTGGTAAGCCGGGCGATCTCTTCCTGCAGGTTCATATCGACGCCGACCCCGTGTTTCGTCGTGAAGATCGTGATCTGCTGGTTGATGTCCCCCTGCCCTTCAGCCAGATATGTTTAGGAACCAGCGTTGAGGTTCCCACCCTGAAAGGCAATAAACGCGTGAAAATTGCGGCGGGCATGCAGCCAGGGAGTAAAATTCGTCTGCGCGGTTTTGGCGTACCGCAATCGTCGACGAAACCTGCGGGCGATCTCTATGCGGTGATCCAGGTCAGCGTGCCTCAAACCCTGAGTGCAAGGCAACGTGAACTGATTGAAGGCCTGGCTGAGGCAGGACTCTGAGCACCACAAGACGTGAGGCCGCATAATTTCCCACCCTGGAAACCCTGCGTGCCTTCAGAATAGCAAAAATACCAGCGAATCGGCATTGCGCTTGCAGGAAAGGCGCAGGACGTTTATAGTGTCGCGGCTCGTTTTATTTGGGAGACCTGTCTGTTTTTATGCTTGAAGCCCCGTTACGTCATCTGATCTTTGTGCTTGGGCTGCTCTTTATTATTTTGAGTAGTGGCAGTCTACAGTGTGCTTTGCACTGTTATGAAACCCCGTTGACAGATGAATCAAATTCGGCCTTGGTCACAAGTTGCCACCCCCTGTCCTTTGAAAGGGAAGAGCTTCCTTCTCTGGCAGATTTTTGCCATCACAGCCATTCGACAAGTCAGACCCAGGCAGATTCTCAACTATTTAGTCTCAGCCGAGGCCAGCTATTGGCTTGGTCGGGATCACGCAGTTACGCCCCGCTTTTTCGCTGTGCCAAGCCGGTTCAACTGGCTCCATTTATTCTGGTTGTGCAGCAGCTGCCAACCCAGAATGGGCAACTCCCCCTGCGCCTTGAGCAGATCCGCACGACCATTCTTATCATCTGAGATATCTCACCCTAGCAGGTTGACGCTCTGTCCCGCCCCGGATATTATGACGAGGTTTGTCATATTTGAGCGGGGTCGTCTGTATTAACCCACGGAGATATCGCACCTTGAATACCAAAAAAACGACATTTGTAGATAGCGTCTGGGATTTTTTCTGTTCCCTGAAACTAACAATTCTTATTTTACTGCTCCTTTCGGTGACCTCGATTATTGGCACCGTTATTCAGCAGGGGGGATCGGCTGAGGAGTATATTCGCGAGTATGGCCAATCTAACTACGAGCTTTTCACCAAACTTCAGTTTACCGATATGTATCACTCCTGGTGGTTTGTCGGCTTGCTCGGTCTTTTCAGCGTCAACCTAATTTGCTGTTCGATCAAAAACTTTCCCCGGGCCTGGAAATTTGTCGTCAGCCCGCAGCTGATCGCCAGTGACGCCACTTTTAAAAACTCGGCCAATAAAGGCGAATTCAGCACGAAAGAATCGATCGCCAGCCTGCTACCGCGTTTGAATGCAACCATCAAGAGCCATTTTGCCAAACCCGTTGAAACCAAAGCCGATGGCGCCGTGCATCTTTTTGCCCAGGGCGGCATTTATTCGCGTTTTGGTGCCTATATGACCCACCTGTCAATTCTGGTGATTATGGTTGGTGCCATGGTTGGCACCGTTTGGGGCTACAAGGCTTATGTCAATATTGTCGAGGGGACTTCCATCAGTCAGGTCTGGCCACGCGGCGGTGAAACTCCCATTGAGCTGGGTTTTTCGGTGCGCTGCGATGATTTTGATGTAGTCTATTATGCCGGAACTCAGCGCCCCAAAACTTACAGCAGTGAACTGGTAGTCCTTGATGGCGGCAAGGAGGTTCTCAAGAAAAAGATCGAGGTCAATCATCCTCTGAGCTATAAAGGGATTACCTTTTACCAGTCGAGCTACGGCCCGGCCGGAACGGGAACCTTTGAGCTAGAGGTGACCGACAATCAGACGGGGGAAAAGGTTCAGGTGACCACCGCGCAAGGCAAAAAAAATCAGCTGGCCCGTGGTTTCAGTTTTTCCGTCGATGACTTCACCCCCAATTACGATCGCTTCGGTCCGGCTGCCCGCCTGCATGTCGATGCCCCCGACGGAACCCACCGTACGCCCTTTGTAATTATGCAGAACTTCCCCCAGTTCGATGCACGTCGGGGTGGCGATTTCAGTTTTGCCCTCAAGGGGTACAATCAGCCGCAATACACCGGCTTGCAAGTGGCTAAAGATCCAGGAGTCTGGGTGGTATGGACGGGTTGCTTCATGATGGTGTTCGGTTCCATGGGGGCCTTTTTCTTCTCTCACCGTCGCCTGTGGGTGCGTCTGCGTGAAGAAAAGGGCAAGACCCTGGTGCAGGTTGCCGCCAATGCTCACCGCAACCAGGCGGCCTTCGCCATGAGATTTGAAGACCTTATCAAGCAGATCGAAACAACGATCGAAAACAAAGCCTGAAGAGGCAAGGAGAGCACGCAATGGACAGTAATTTATTTTTCAACGTTACCACCTTCGCCTATTTTACCGCGATGGTTATCTATATTGCCTTTGTCGTTACGCGCAGCTCTGCCGTAGCTGTACTTGCCAAGCTGGTCGCGGTAGGTGGTTTTCTCGCCAACACCCTGGCATTGGGCCTGCGCTGGTATGAGTCTTATCAACTGCTGGGGGGGGATGGGCGTGCGCCATTGACCAATCTGTACGAATCTGTGGTTTTTTTCGCTTGGTCAATTTTGCTGATTTATTTGCTGGTCGACTGGAAATACAAGCAGCCCGCCATGGGAGCCTTTGTTATCCCCTTTGCCTTTTTTGGCATGATCTGGGCCCAATTCGGCTTAAGTGCCTCCATTGATCCCCTGGTGCCCGCGCTGCAAAGCAACTGGCTGACCTACCATGTTATTACCTGCTTTCTGGGCTACGCTGCCTTTGCGGTGGCTTGCGGCGTATCGATCATGTATTTGATCAAGGTCGGCAAAGAAGAGAAAGCCGAAAATTCGCCCATCGGCGGTATCCTGGGGGTCTTCCCCAGCGCACGGGTTTTGGATGATATCAACTACCGTGCGATTATGATCGGTTTTCCGCTTTTGACCCTGGGAATTATTACTGGTGCCGCCTGGGCCAACTATGCCTGGGGCACTTACTGGAGCTGGGATCCCAAAGAAACCTGGAGCCTGATTGTCTGGTTTATCTATGCCGCTTTCCTCCATGCCCGCTTTACCCGCGGCTGGGTTGGACGGCGTGCCGCCTGGCTTTCGATCATTGGCTTTGCCGCCACGATCTTCTGTTACCTGGGAGTGAATCTGGTACTGTCGGGACTGCACAGCTACGGTGGCAGCTGAGATGTAGCAGCAATTTTTTCAACGCAAAACGCCTCTGCGCTCAATCGACCGCAGAGGCGTTTTGCGTTGGTGCTTTGGGCTTATGTCATCCCCAAAAATTATCTCCCGCCGATTTTTTCAGCGGCAGGGGGTTATGCAAAGCCTCGGCAAGGTTGGCCTTACGGCGACATTTGCCACACACAAAGGCCGGGTTATTGCTGAGTTGATCCATCTCTTCCATCAGGCCGGCGGCCTGCAGTTCGCACATTTTACGCCGATTTTCAGGGACACTGTTCATCGGAATCCTCCGGACAGGGGTTAAGTGGGGAAAAACAAAGTTTTGTTTCCGGCTGGCACGGATGTCTGACAAAAAAAATGACGTCTGGGCAGGTCATTCCAGCCGATGTTGCAGCGGTTTTCCATTTAATAACAGTATTTTAGCAAAAAATCTTCTTGACCGGAACCAGGGGCTGCATTATGTTCCGCACGCTTTATCCACGGGATTTCTAATCGATCAAAACTGCCTTTTCTGGACATAATGCCATGCTGAGAAAATTTTTGCGGTGCTTAACCGGCCACACTTCCGAATCAACCAGTTGTTCCCTTCATTTCGGAGCGCGCAGTCTGCGCCGTATGCGTTGGCAGAGCGCTCAGCTTTTTCGGCGCTGATCTCCCTTCATAACTATTCCCGCCACAATTTTAAAACAAAGATCAACAACAACCATAATCTAACGCGTTTATGCAAGGTCGCCATTGGTTTTGCTTTGACACCAGGGTCTTTTCTGCGCCAGACGCCATCGGCATGAAATTCATAATTGACGCGATGTGTTTGACGTATTGCGGCATTCAGGTGCTCATTAAACTTAAGGTCTTGGGTCTCTGAGTGTTTACGCCGCACCTGATGAAACTGCGCGGCTTTTTCGGCGTTAAAAAAACGGCGGTGCAAATCGGCCCAACGTCGAAAAACTCCGGCACCAAGTTGTTTGAGATTTTCGCTCAAATTCAATGATCGAGGCGGATCAACCGTGACTGCGGCGTACGACGAACTTCGGTCAGCGAACATCCTGCGGTCATATGCGGTGCGCAGTTCGGGATTGCCCAGCACACGTCCCGCTTCGAGCACCAAAGACAGCTGAGTTTCGTTCACCCGCCGCCCGCCATTGGTGTCGGGATGATAACGCATCAAAAGACGGCGGTAGGCCGCACGAATGGCCCGCGGGCTAGCACTAGATGCAATTCCCAGTTGGCGGTAGTGATCGGGCACAGACACTGAAAAAACCTTCGCGTCCAGGTTCACAAGATATGAACATCCGAGAAAAAAGCAGCTTTGTTGCGTCAGCATCTCATGAATCATGGCCTGCCGAATTGCTGACGAACAAAAGACAAAGCTCTTCTTTCTTCGACCTGCGCCGGACGGATCTTTAGCGCAAAAACCTTCTTGGCAGCATCCTCATTGAGAGGAAAAGCTCACCGCAACATCCTGGCGATGGGCGGCATCGATTTTCCACAGGGTGCGAGGGGGGAAGTTAAACAAGCGGGCCACGAACACATCGGGAAATTGATCCAGGCGTGTGTTGTAAATTGTCACCGCTGAGTTGACCAGCTCACGCCGGTCGGCGATCTGGTCTTCAAGCTCGCTGATGCGGTTGGAAAGCTGTTGAAAAGCCTTGTCGGCTTTCAAATCCGGGTAGCGTTCAACAACCATGAACAATGACTTAAGCGTATCAGTCAAAGCATTCTGGGCGGCCAATTGCTGGTTTTCGCTGCCCGCATTATTAACCGCAGAGCGTGCCTTGATGACAGCTTCAAGGGTGTGTTGCTCGTGCTGCATATAGCCTTCACACACCTTGATCAGTTTGGGCAATTCATCGAAGCGCTGCTTCAGCATGACATCAATGTTGCTCCAATCGCGGTCAATGCGGTTTTTCATGCTGACAAAGCCGTTGTAGATAATGATGGCGTAAAGCACCACCAAGGCGATTAAGAGCAACACTACTCCCAGCACAATGAACCCGATCATAAATTCTCCCTTTTTCCGTTGTTGGTTATCTTCTTAGCGTCCCTCTCCACTCCTGAATATTCAAACTCCTCGGTGAGCTTACCCTGTTTTTACCAGTTTGCAAACGTCACCGCCCCCGTAGCGAGTTGCAAACAGGCCAGGCTGACCACGGCCTGTTTCTACTACATCCACATCGACTTTGAAAAGGTCGATAACAAAGAATACTGAGTCCTTCTCGGGGCGGAAAAGGCGATTATGACAAGACGCCGCAATGCGGCGTGCGTTGCGATTTAAAGTGCACTGTCGATTCTTACGCGCAGGAAAACGGGGAATTTTGGTAAACCTGAAGGGTAGCGGCCATAAAATTTGAAGGTGATCAGGCTGCCCAGCGGTGGCGGATTGTTACGCTGATCGTCACTAAATCCCGTGCCGATTTTGAAGCGGGTGCCGTTGGTTTCTTCTACCCGCAGGGCTCCTAACCGACCGAGGTTGCGTCCCTGACCGGGAAGGTGGGCGATAACCTTTGCCTCGGCATCGAGGTAGGTTTTGACTTTGAGAATTTCGGCACTGCGACCGCCACGGTAGAGGCTATCGGGCCGCCGCACGATGAGACCTTCGCCGCCAATTTTTTCCACTCGTTGCAGTTCTTGCTCCACCTGGGCCCGATCACGCACCGGAATCTGGTCAATTACAAAAGCATAGTTCGCGGGATGCGCGATAAACCAGGCGCGCGCCTGTTCAATCCGCTGACGGAAGCCACCCGCAGCCGCGGGGACATCGAAAATTGCCAGCTGCAACCCCAACCAGCCGGCATGGGCTTGCCGGCGGCTGACAATTGACACCGTCTGTTCAAAGGTGCCGCGCCCGCCCCACAACTCGCCTTCAAGGGCGAAGGGTGGCAGGTTGCGGGTAAACTCTGCGGGCGGAGTGAATTTCTCACCATGTTTCGACCAGAGCTCACTGCCATCCCAGCGCGCCCGTACCCCGTCGAGCTTTTCACTCATCAACCAGCCGCGAAGATTTTCGACGCCGGAGTCCGTCTGAGGCAGCATCGGCTCGAACGCCTGGGCTGCAAGTGCACTCAGGACCAAGAGAAAGAGGCAAAACAAGAGAGCGCTGATGAATTTTTTCCGGTTTGATATTTTTGCCACGGACATATGAATTTCCCCTCTCTGGTTATGCGTTGTCGCCCCGGTCTTCGGGGTTTGCGGTTTGACGGTTATTGAGGTTTTCTGAATTCAAACGCTCGTAGCGCACAATCTGCTCGCGGATGCTCAGTTTCTTGCCGCAGCCGGTTTTCAAACACAGGCGGCAGCGTTCGTCACTACACCACTGGCACATTTTGCAATCGACGCAAGGATGTTTCTGAACCTTTGACATACAACTATTCTGGCACCGGCAGCTGCATCTGCGCAAGCTGACGCCGACGTTGAACACGCAAATAAAGAGCTTCAAGGCCTTCGGCACAGAGCAGCAAGGCAATGCCGATGGCGATACCGGAAGCAGGCGGCTGATAATGAACCAGGGGCCACCAGACCAGCAGCAGAAAAGCACATTTAAACAGGGTCGAATAGCCAAGAAGTGCCGTTTTGTGCGCTCCGGCGTACCAGCCACGCAAAAGATTGGTGGCCGCATAAAGGAGCGGAAAACAAGCACAGGCCGCGAAAGACCAGCGCAGATAGTCGAGGAGCTGGGCGTCCACTCCGAGCAATCCACCGAGCACCGGTCGTGCCGCCGGACCGGCAACCACCAGCACGACTGCGCCCAAACCCAGAGCGACAACGATGGCGAAACGCCGCAAGGTACGATCATCGGCCAGAGTCTTGACCAGGGTCATATGGGCTTGTTGCAAGTTACGCATGGGCCCGGCGAGCAGAAACAGAAAACCGCGAATGAGCCCGAAGGCAGCCAGCGCTAGAGCGGCATCGGGCAGGCGGCCGAGAATGGAATTGATCAACAGGGGAATCGTCTGCTGTAAACAGGAGGAATAGGCGAGGGGAAAAGCGTAACGCAGAATCTCACGCGTTGATGGCTGGGGCTCCTGCTCAGTGAGGGGCAGATGCACGCGCCAGGCGAAGAAGGCCATGAACAGGGTTTCACAGATCACACAGCTGACCAGGGCAAAGGCGCCAAGCTGGGCGCCACCAAACCACGGGCGCCCCAGAGCGAGAGAGGCGAAGAGCGCCCCAACCCGAATCCCGGTGGCCAAAGAAACCAGAGAAGTGCGGCGGGCGCGAATCACCAACCCCTGAAAGAAGCCCCGCAGCCCGGTAAAAAAAGGCAAAAAAGCCATGAGTTGCAGAGCTTCGCGCGCGGCCACCGCGATCTCGGGCGGCACGCCAAGCAGGTCGATGAACACCAGATCACCCAGGCGGGTGTAGGCAATCAAGGCGAGCATTACCCCAATATAGGTCGCGGCCAGAAAGACGAACAGCAGCACCCCGTGCACGGATTGCCGCCCACGCACCATGGCGATGGTAATGGTGTGGTTTTGATAGGCGGGTGAAGCGATAAACAGATGCACCACCATGGCAACCGCCATCCCGGCCAGAGCGGTGACATAATCATCGAGGCGCGCCAGCCCACCGTTGATAATGGTATGAGAAACACTCATCAGCTGCACATTGAGCAGCAGAGGAAAGAAGAAGAGTGCAATTTCGCGCTGACGTAAAGGCCGGGGGTGGGTCATGGGGAAAGTGGAAAAAACGCGGGGGCGGGGCAAATCACGCGGGGCTAGTCTCGCGCACCGAAAATAGCGCTGCCGACCCGTACCAGGGTTGCGCCCTCTTCAATGGCAACTTCAAAATCCTGACTCATGCCCATGGAAAGTTCCGTCAGTTGCACATTGGCTAAATTTTGTCCGCGCAACTGATCCGCCAGTTCACGCAGTTGCCGGAAGTAGGGACGCACCTTTTCGGGGTCATCAAAATAGGGCGGCAGAGTCATGAGCCCGCAGACGATCAGGTTGGGCAACTGACTCACCTGTTGCGCCAGCTTCAGCGCATCAGCGGCCGCAGCGCCACTTTTGCTGCTTTCACCGCCGAGGTTAAATTGCAGCAGAATGTTTGCCCTTTGATCAATTTTTTGCCACTGACGACTGATTTCTCGGGCAAGGGATAAACGATCAACCGAGTGGATCAGAGTCGGCAGTCCGCGCAGATATTTGACCTTGTTACTTTGCAGTCCGCCAATAAAATGCCATTCCAGGGGTTGGGCGGCAGCCCCAATCTTTTCGACCAGCTCTTGCACATAGCTTTCGCCGAACCGCGTTTGCCCGGCGGCGGCGGCGGTTTCGATATCCGTCAGAGGCTTCTTTTTGCTCACCGCAATCAGGCGCACCTGCTGCGAATCGCGGCCCGAGCGCTCACAAGCCCCGCGGATGCGGTCTTGGATATGTGCCAGATTTTGAGCAATGAGGGTCACGTACCTGTTCCATTCTTGGTGAATTGCGCCAGGGGCAAGGGCACACCCAGCGCTTCGAGGGCCTGCACCAGTTCACACAAGGGCAAGCCAACAACATTGGAATAACTCCCTTCAATGCGACTGACCATGAAGGCGCCAAGCCCCTGAATTGCGTAGGCCCCCGCCTTGTCCGCCGGTTCCTTGCTGGCAATGTAGCCCGAGATTTCGGCCTCTGTCAACGCGCGGAAACAGACCTTAGTGGTCACAACCCCCAGGCGCTGCTCGCCAGTGGCACGGTCGAGCACCGCGTAACCCGACAGCACCTCATGACTGCGCCCCGCCAGAGAACGCAGCATGCGGGCGGCCTCTTCATCGTTTTGGGGTTTGCCCAGAATCACCTCGTCGCGCAAGACAATGGTGTCGCTGCCGATCACCCAGCGCCCCGTGATTTTATCGCGGGTCGCAACCTCGCAGGCTTTATCACGGCTCAAACGCATCACATGCTGCTGCGGGCTGTCACCCGCAACTTCGTCTTCAGCTGCCTGGCTGGGAATGACTTCAAACGCATAGCCAAGCTGAGCGAGTAATTCGCGCCGACGCGGTGAGGCCGAAGCGAGAATGATGGTGTTTTCCATCAGAGTTGCAATTCTTTTGACGAGCGTTTTTCCGCAAGCGGCTGCCACCAGGCGGGCAGCACCGCCAGGGCCCGTTCCGCAAGGGCCAGACGGCGGTCGGTGCGTTTCAGTTTTCGTCCTTCCAACGCCGGAAAGAGCCCGTAGTTGACATTCATCGGCTGAAAGTTTTCACTTTCGGCGCCCTGCAGGTGGTTCAACAAGGCGCCCAGGGCACACGCATCCGGCGGGGCGGGGATATCCCGGCCTAACATTTCACCCGCAACGAACAGCCCGGCCAGAAATCCACAGGCGGCGGATTCGACATACCCCTCAACTCCGGTGAGCTGCCCGGCGAGGGTGATCTGGGGCGCGTTGATTAGACGCAGACGCCGATCCAGACAGCGGGGGGCATTAACAAAAGTATTGCGGTGCATACTGCCCAGGCGGGCGAAGCGGGCGTTTTCGAGGCCGGGGATCATACGGAAAATCCGCTGCTGCTCAGGCCAGGTCAGACGCGTTTGAAACCCAACCAGGTTGTAAAGACTGGCGTGCCGGTTGTCCTGACGCAATTGAATCACGGCATAGGGTGGATGTCCGGTGCGTGGATCGGGCAAGCCCACCGGTTTCATCGGACCAAAGGCCAAGGTTTGCAAGCCGCGCGCCGCCATTGCTTCAATGGGCATACAGCCTTCGAAATGGATCAGTTTTTCAAACTCGCGTCCGGCAACCTTGTCGGCAGCAAGCAATTCGGCAACGAAATTTTCGTACTGCTGACGATCCAGGGGGCAGTTGATATAGTCATCGCCCCCTTTATCGTAACGCGACGCCTTCCAGGCATGATCAAAATTGATGGAATCCGCTTCGACAATCGGCGCAATAGCATCGTAAAAATAGAGCTGTTCTTGACCGATGAGCCGCACCAGATCCTGCGAAAGGGCATCGGAAGTCAAGGGCCCGCTGGCCAGAATCACGGGGCCTTCTTCCGGCAGGCGCAGCACTTCTTCACGGATGATGGAAATCAAGGGGTGATTTTCAATCTGCCGGGTGATAAACGCGGAAAATTCGTCGCGATCGACGGCCAGGGCGCCACCGGCCGGAACCGCATTGGCGTCGGCAGCCTGGATAAACAGGGAATCCATGCGCCGCAGCTCTTCTTTCAAACAGCCTACCGCGTTGTTCATGCCCGTGCCACGCAGGCTGTTGGAACACACCAGTTCGGCCAGCTGTTCCGTCTGGTGGGCGGCTGAAAAGCGCAGGGGTTTCATTTCGTAGAGCTTGACCCTGACACCAAAATTTGCCAGTTGCCAGGCGGCTTCACACCCCGCCAGCCCTGCGCCGATAACCTTTACATCCATCATACGTTTTGTTTTCCCATATCTTTTCGTGTTTTGCGTGGGCCGATAAGCTATTTTCAGCACAATGCAAAACCGGTCGAACTTGCACAAGCCCGACCGGTCGCATTTTTGATTTTTGGCCTAAGCTCAGGCTTTTTTAATCGATGCCTTTCGGGCCACCAGTTTTTTTGCCGGGGTCTTTTTCACCGGGGCCTTCTTGGCCGGTGCTTTTTTTAGCGCCGTTTTTGTCACTGGCTTTTTTTCAGGAGCGACCAGTTCATTTTCCCAGCCACAGCCCTCTTGCGGACAACGCTGCACCGTACCAAAACGTTTGGTCGTTTTGATTTCCGTCAAGGGCCAGTTGCACTGGGGGCAGGCTTGCGCTTTGGGCGGATTCCACAGGGCATATTTGCACTTGGGGTAACGATTGCAAGAATAGAAGATTTTGCCATAACGGCTCTTCTTTTCCATCATTTCCCCCTCTTTACACTGAGGACAGGCGATATCCAGGGCCTTGGGTTTTTCGAGGGGTTGAATATTTTTGCATTCGGGATAAGCGCTGCACCCGAGAAATTTGCCGAAGCGCCCTTGTTTCAACTGCATGGGTGCGCCGCATTTTTCACATTTTTCGTCGGTCAACACCACCTCTTCGGCAGTTTGGCCATCACTGCTGAGAGGTTCCGTATGGCGACACTCGGGAAAACCGCTGCACGCGAGAAAACGCCCGGCACGACCCAGCTTGATCACCAGCTCTTTACCGCAATCGGAGCAGAGCTTATCGGTTTTTTCGGTAGTGACATCGGCCTTGCTGACTTCCTTGTCTTTGACTTTCAATAGAGCAATAAAAGGCTCCCAGAATTGTTTGACCGCCGGAATCCACTGTTTTTCACCGCGGGAAATAGCATCGAGTTCTTCTTCGAGGCCGGCGGTAAACGCGTAATCGACATACTGACTGAAGTGGTCGGTTAAAAGTTTTGCCACCACCTTACCCACGTCTTCAGGGTAAAATATCCGTTTTTCGAGCCGCACATATTTACGCGTAACCAGGGTGTTCATAATACTGGCATAGGTCGAAG
>JAACTI010000097.1 GCA_009993495.1 Deltaproteobacteria bacterium
GGTCATTTTGCCTTGGCGGATGATTGGTTCGCCCGCGCCCTGGACGCCGGGATAGGCGCGCGCGGGCGCTTTCTGGGCTGGCGAGGCGACGCCTTGACCCTGCTGGGCGATTCAGAGCGGGCCATGAGCGTTTATCGTACCGCCTTCCGCGAAGACCCACAGCAGGTAGATTTGGAATCGCTGCAAAACCCCCAGATTCATGAATTACTGACATCCCTTGAAGGGGAAGATCATGGCCTCGAAGACGCAGAGCTCGTCGCCTGGTTGCCGTTCTGGGGCTGGCTTCACGGGGTCTTCGGCCTGTCGTTGCAAGAGCCGCTCACCGACCGCGCCGCATACGTCACCAGCCTCGAAGCCGCACATTCTTGCCGAAGCCTATCGGTGGCGCGACTGTGGTATGACGATTTGTGCTATGCCGAATATCTGCGCACCGCATACCGCGACGACCGTGAAATGGTGCGGGTAAGGCGTCGTATGCGGCAGTTAAACGCCTTCATGTTCCAGTGCTACATGGAAAAATTGCGCGGCTTCTTGGTAAGGTGAGCAAGACGCACAAACCCTTTGCAAAAGCAATCGACCTCTGCGCTCAAACCTCAGATCGATCCTGATGCCGGCGCTTGCGGTACAGCGAGGAAAGGGCAACCGGACAACCAGTGTGTCTCCCTGACCGGGGAAGTTGCCGAACACACGGCCAGCATCATTCTTAGAGAAATGTAAACCTGGCCAGAAGGAAATAGGGACAGGCTTAAAAACGAATTTACAGTTATTTAAGCATGTCCACACTAACGGCCTGCTGAAGCGTTAATTCAAGACCGATTCTTCTGACGGCCCCAATAGGCACCGATGCTGCTATTGGCTATGGATCGCATCAAGGGAATATTTTGCAAAGGGGTCGAACTGTCGGCAACGGCTTCAGCAAGGTGATACATCTGTTCCCAGGGAATCGGTGGCTTGACGGCGTGCTTAAGCCAGATGGTGGCGATAACCAACCGATTCAGCCAACGCTGACGGCGGGTTTCCAGGATTTTTTCAACCACCTGTGCAACCGGATCAGCCCCCTGTTTTCCTGCACTTTTCGTAAAGAAGTGATCCAGCAGCTTATCGACTTCAACATCATCCTCAAACCAGCTTCCGGTGAATGCATGCTGCGGCAACCAGCGCGCCGATGCCTGTAAGGCTTTCTCTTTGTTGGCTTTCAGTGCTGTCGCCCGCTTTTTTTGCGTGAGTTCCTGCTGCAATTGCTGACGTTCTTCATTGCAATCAAAGGCGATGGCCTTCCACCGGTCATTGCCCAGCTGTTCTGCAATGGCGACCAGCCAGTGGGGCGGTACCTTGTCGACGGCGGCGCCGTCGGCCAATCCTTGACAGATCCGCTGATCAAAATATGTCCTGGCCGTTTCGATACTGCCGGTATCAGCCAGCATCACCCGCTTGAGCTCTTTAAGCTGTTCCTTATCTTCCAAAGACAGAATAAAGGCATCCGCCACCCCATGCTGAGTTTTCAGCATGATCGAAAAACCCAGATAACCCTTTCCTCGCGGCAGCAACGCCATGAATGACTGTGCATTGGCACCATCCATAACGGAAGCGTAGATCTGAATCTTGGCCGGTACCGCCAATGGAGCACATTCGATGCGTGCCCGGCGGGCGTTATTGATGGCTTGATCCAGCTTATTGCGCATATTTTCGGGGAACCAGTTCCGCGCAATGATTAAACGTCGCAGCATAACAGGTGAGAAGCGGGAACCTTCGATGCCGGCAAGGAGGTCGGCGACCCCTTCCCGAACCTCTCTTTGCGGATGAAACACCATCAATGCCACAGCCTCTCTGGCGATTTCGTGTGCCGAAAAAAGCAAATGGCGGTAGAATTCAAGCTGCACAGTCCAATCACCGACCGCCATTATCGGCAACAGCGTATCAACCAGTTCAAAGGAGGAGGTTAGCCCCATGTTGTTGAAATCGGCGAGCATCTGCTCCAGGGCCAATTTGGGTTCGGCGCCCAAAACTTCTTCGGGGGCCTTCATAGCAGACATTCTTTTGCTGTTGGCTTCATGTAATTGCGGCAGGATTTCAACCCGCGTACTCAGCAATATCCGGGTCACTTCTGATCCCAGGCCGGGATCAACCTCCGGATGAAAAACCTGCCGGGCCAAGGCGGTTTGCAGACGATCCATGATCGCATCGGCATCAGGGCGTCTGCGTTCGATGTCGGTGCGTAAAATTTCCAGCCAGTCGAACAAAATTCGTGAGATAGCCTCCAATTTAAGGTCATCTCCGGCCTGAAAGCTTGTCACTAGGGCGCAGACCAAATCCTCAGGGGCGTTATTCTGCCGCATCAGGTTGCGCAGCGGGCCATCCAGCTTTCCTTCCAAGGCTGGCCCGTCACTCGCTTGTTCGGAGTAAGCATCAATGATGTCGGTAAGTTGAATTTTGTTCTTTGGTGTCGAAAAGAGATTGTCCTGTAGGGCTTTGACCGTCGGCATCGGTTTTGTCTTGCTGCTTACCGATGTCATCATGCCGCTAAAAAGATCTTTTAACTCAGTGAAAAACTCTTCGTCATCCTCATCATCTTCCGGCTCCCCCAGCCATTCCAGGCAACGGGAACTGGGGAAGCGTTTGCCTTGATAGGTTTTTTGCTCAACCTTTTTGCGGACAGCGCGATAACTCTTGCACATCGCGCGGTACCATTCGGGGTTGTCCACCAGCGAATCCATGAAAATTTCGAGCAGCCCCGGCGCGGCGGCCCCGTGCTTTTTGCCAGGGCTCAATGCGGGCATAAGTTCGACAGAATCTATATCCAAGGGAAAGTCGATTACTGCGATCGGCTTCAATTTGCTGGTAACAACCTGCAATTTCACCATGCGGCAATCGCAACCGGCCTTTATGCAGTAAAGCTCTCCGAAAAGATAGTTATCCGGCGTGACCTTGTGGAACTGAATCGGCACCTCAATCGCCGTTACCCCTTTACGCGCCCGCGGAAAGATCCTTTTGAAATGGACAAAACCCTCGTCACTCAATGAATCCACCATATCGATTGAACCTCCTTGAATATGAGGTACAGAATATAGCGCTTTCGCCGTTCAAATCTATCCTTTTTTCTCACCCGCTGATGGAGCGAGGAACACTCAAGGAATTAAGTCGACTGATATACCCGTTGTTGATACTTTCGGCCAATGCCTCGTACGCACGACTTGACGCGCCCGGGGTCTTCCCTCACGTAATCATCCGCGGGATTGAGCGTCACAACGTATTCTGCGTATTCCGGAGCAAAACGACCACCGATGCCGCTGTCAACTAGGCCACCCGTTCCGAATCAAACTGGGCCACTTTTCCCTGGTCAGCGGCATCGGTGAATCAGTTTCCGCCGGAATAAAAAGCGACACTGGATAACCTGGTGTACAACCTTGGAAATACTATTTCTTAAGGAGGTGCGCCCTTGCCAAACTTCGAGGTTATCCATGGGTAACGTGCAAAAATGGACGCGAAGGCTGCATCGCTCCTGGAGATCGAAGCGGCTGGAATTTTTTCTGCCGGCCGCCGAAGAACCAGGGGCAAGGCAAGAAGTCTCGTTTGTTACTGGGGCGTAAGAGAATTGGGTCTGTCGCTGGCCGATCTGACGCGCGTTTTCGGTCTGAACATACCCGGCATCAGCTATGCCGTTGCGCAAAAAGAGGCTCTTGTTCGGGCTCAGGATTACAGGCTGGAGATGTAGGTTGCTTAATTCCTGCAGAATGTCCCCCCCCCTTCCGTATATAATTTTCCGTACACAGTCGAGATCTGTGATTGCCTCAGGCGGGCGGGGACGTCGGAAAAAATCGACGGGCAACTAAAAAGGAATTGCATTTTATGGGGACAAAATGGAAACAAAACGGGTTCAAGAAAAAAGGGCCCACAGACGGAAATCTGTGGGCCCTTGATTTTCTTGGCTCCCCGAGCAAGACTCGAACTTGCGACAGGGTGATTAACAGTCACCTGCTCTACCAACTGAGCTATCGGGGAATAGCGCGTTGCGGAAAGGGAATATAGGGGAATGCGCAACCTCTGTCAAGTTTTTTTCGGCTGACTCAACCGCCTTTTTTCAGGTCGATCAAAACCAGCTTGGCGACGGCTTTCAGGGTTTCAAAAACCCCTTCGCCACTCGATGCGCAGGCTTCCATGTCGGGAACCTGATCGGGGTTGAGCAGGCTACGCAGTTCTTCAACCGAGGTACAGTTGGGCAGATCGCGTTTGTTGTATTGAATGACAAAGGGCAGTTTTTCCAATTGAAAACCCTGCTCTTCGAGATTGTCTTTCAAATTTTCCAGGCTTTCAATGTTGGCATCGAGGCGTTCTTCCTGGGAATCGGCAACAAAGACCACCCCGTCGACCCCTTTAAGAATCAACTTGCGCGAAGCGTCGTAAAAAACCTGACCCGGAACGGTATAAAGATGAAAGCGGGTTTTGAATCCGCGGATTTCACCCAGTGCCAGGGGCAGAAAGTCAAAAAACAGGGTACGTTCAGTCTCGGTTGCCAGGGAGATCATCTTGCCTTTGGCATCCTGGGCGGTTTTGTTGTAGATAAATTGAAGATTTGTGGTTTTGCCACAAAGACCCGGCCCGTAGTAAACGATTTTACAATTGATTTCGCGTGACGCGTAATTGATAAAAGACATTTTTTTTGGAACCTCGGTCAGTTAAAGAGGTTATCTATATCATCATCGGTAATTTCGGCAAAGGGACTGTCGCTGCCGACCTTTTCTGAATGGATCACAGTTTTCTGCACCAGATCTTCAAACACGCCACCAAGTTCTTCGCTGGCCTTTTTGACCCGCAAACGCACCAGCCCCAGAGAGCTGCGTTCGTCGAAAATAATCACCAGAATAACGCGACCACCAATGATGGAGATATGGATATTGTCTTTTTCTCCTTCATGGAACAGAATCGAGAATTCTTTTTCGCCGATAAGTTTGGCGAGCCCCCCGGTTGCGGCAATATTACCGGCGGTCAGGGACGCCAGGCTTGTCGTATCAAGGTGCTCGGTTTCTCCGGTTGCGGCGATCAACTGACCATTTTTGTCGACCAAAAAAATGACCTTCGCATTCGACTCGCGCAGGAGTTTTTGAATCAGCACCATGATGCGTTGGTATTCCTCGTCATACATAACAAGGGAAGATTGCGAACCAAGCATGGAAGTCTCCTTGAACAAATTTAGGGTTAAGCACTGCGCTATATAACACCTGCGGTCATTCAATTTCAAGGTTTTTCCCCAAGTTGTCCCCCAAATGATGGTGTTTCGTTTCCCATCGCCTCGAAATCAGGGTGCTGTTTGGGTTGACTTGCCTGATCGAAAACCCTATCTTCGCATAAAGAATCCCTTGATAGACAACCAACGATACTGGAGCCTCGGGTCCCTATGCCTGCTGATTTCACGCTGCCCTTAGGTTTGCGCAACCGCGATCCACTTTTTCGCCCGGAAAAGATGCCGCAACTTGAAGGCTACGAACTTTCCCTGCTCGAAGACTGTGAAAATGCCTACCGTTTTACCGCGGTGGTCAGTGTCGAAAAGGTGATTCCGATTATTCGTGATTTCGCACGTTATCTCACAGACGAAGCTTTTTTCATTTTGGAATACTACCCCGAGGAAACCCTGGTGCCCTTGCCCACGGATGAAGAAAACCAGCCAACTCCCGAGGTTTACTATTCACCCTATGCGCCAACGGCAGAAATTCTGGGGCTGATCAAACCCTACATTGAACGCCTGGTTCACGATGGTTTTGTCGGTTTTGGCCTCGCCAACAATCGTTTGGGACTGGAGATGTTCTATTCCGAAGAGAAGGTGCTGACGTTTTTTACCGACAATCACCTGCGTCTGTGCCATTTTTTCCGCAAACACAACCTGCCCTTTCACACCGACCTGGTGTTGCCGACGGATTTTTCCCATGACCATCTGGCTCTGGTTGGCTTTGCCCGCCATGAATTACCTGCGGATCTGGCAAAACTGCCCGCCATCGATCTCGATGCGGTCAATTTTTGCCAGCAACTTGTCGATCTTCTCGATATGTACCCGGTCGAAGAAGGAATTTCTTTTTTTCTGACGCGCAAAGAACAGGAAGAAATCGGACAAATGCTTGGCAGCCAAGAGATTTTCGACGGTGAAGAAGAGGTCGAGTTTGGCAGCCTGCTGTTGAATTGGAGCGATTTTGTCACCGAATGTGAAGAAGGTTTCGACGGTGATCTGGAGGAATATCGCTTGGGGTTGAAGATTCGCGACCTGATTCAGTTCGTCATGGATGCTGCCACGCCTGAGCTCAGGGCGAAAATAGAAAAAATTGTCGAAGAGCCCGATGCCGGCTTCCGGCGGATTCTCGTTGACCGGCGTAAACGTATCGATTGCGGGGACACTCAGGACGCTGCCCAGCAGCCCTTCTGGTATCAGGGCGTGGTTCGCCACCAGGGGGTGGATTTAAGGCGCGACCTGATTCGCAGTGGCTGGTTTGCCCGCTGAGTATGCTTGGTCTGCTTGCTGCTACCTTTGAAGAAACGGCTCTGCTCCGCCAGACGCTGTCTTTTTCCCCTGATCCCCTCTTTCCTGACACCGGTTTCATTACCCACCACAACCACCAGCAAATTCGGCTGATCCACCTGGGGGTAGGCATGGTTTCTGCGTCTATGGCCCTGACCCAGCTGCTTGAGCGCCACCCCCCCGAGCTGTTGATTGCCTTCGGCTGCGGAGGCGCTTATTCACGCAGCGGATTAAAAAATGGCGACCTGGCCCTGGCCAGCGCTGAGGTGTTCGGAGACCTGGGGATCGCT
>JAACTI010000583.1 GCA_009993495.1 Deltaproteobacteria bacterium
AATCCGTACCGTTATAGCGGTAAGAACGCAGCCGCCAGCCATCCAAGTTGACCCTCGCATTGGTGGTATTGTACAACTCGATCCACTCGTCACTGCTGGAGGCGGACGTACCCATCCAAGCCACTTCGGTGATGACGACCGTCTTGAGCGAAGTGCGGGTGGGCGAGGGTGTGGGCGTTGCCAGGGCATACGTAACCCCATTATCTGTGCTACTACTAGCCAGATTGCTGTTTCCTACCAGATCTGTCACCCGGTTTGCGGCAATGGATGGTTTCAAGGTTCCATACCCGGATGCGGTGGCAGACAAGGTAAAGTTTGTGTGGTCGCCCGAATCGCTAATGCTCCACGTAATACCCGTTGCCGTTCCCTTTTGGGTAATATCAGAGACCGTAAATACGCTGGTATTAATCGGTTCTGAGAATACAACCGAAAAATCGATTGGCAACGCGCTTGTAGATTCCGCCTGGCTTTCAGCCCGGCTTACAGTTACACTAGGAGGTTCATTATCGTTGAAATATACTACATTGTCTTTGTTCGTACTTGCGCTATTGTTGTTACCGGCCGCATCCGTCACTTGATTTGCGGCAATGGATGGAATCAAGAATCCATTCCCTGCTATCGCTGTGGCAGATAAGGCGAATTTCGTTTGATCGCCAGAGTCGACAATGCTCCATGTAATAACAGGCGCTTTTCCGTTGTTGGTAATGTCACTCACTGTAAATGTGCTGACATCAATCGGCTCGGAGAATTGAACCGTGAACTTAACCGGAGGGGCGTTAGCTGGGTCCGCCTGCCCAACAGCCTGATTTACGGTCACGGTCGGGGGGAGATTGTCTACGGTGTACGTCTCATCAACTGGCGGGTCTGTTGGTGGCATTAGAGGATTACCGCCTACATCCCTAATATTCTGCGTCGGACTTAGGTCCAATTCGATGGCACCATCGTAAGTTGCCAAGTCTGGGCCAGAGATTTTCACATCATATACAGCACTACTTATTCGAGTTAGTGCTACTGCTGGATAAGAAGGTAGACTTGGCGTCGCAACTACTAGAAAATCACCTTCTGAAATGCTTGGTGTAGATATCGCCTCGCTAAAAGTAACACGGAAGGTTAGTTCATCAGAATTTGTTGGAGTTGAACTCGGTAATTGACGCTCAAAGGAAAGAATACTTGGGCTTCCTGCAACATCAATTTTGATGTCTTTATTAACTCCCAGTGATCCCTCTCCCAATGTTCCCGTTCCGGGTTTTGGCAATATCAATGTCGCATCCCCGATCGCGCCTGTGATCGAGCCGCCATTCAACGACAATGCGTTGGCAGAGACATAATCCAGA
>JAACTI010000584.1 GCA_009993495.1 Deltaproteobacteria bacterium
TGCCGATGGCTCTACGTATGTGGAATCCGGCGCTGATACCTATGCGGCCCTGAAAGATCTGACCTCGAGCGCTTACATTTCCAAATTCCGCATCGGACCTGGCGTAGCGCCCAAAGCCGTACTGTATTCCCTGCGTGTCTTCGGCTGCGCAGGTTCTACGGATGTCACGGAACAGGCCATCGAATGGGCCATGGATCCCAACAACGATGGCGATCTTAGCGATCACCTGGATGTGATCAACATGTCGCTGGGCTCTTCATTTGGTTCTGGATACGACACTTCTGCCGTTGCTTCCAACAACGCGGCCCAGGCAGGCGTTATCGTTGTCGCTTCGGCGGGCAACTCTGGCGATGTATATTACATCACCGGCGCGCCGGCTGTAGCGACTTACGCCATCAGCGTTGCCGCTAGTGTGGATTCGGGCGCAACAGTGAGCGCCTTTGAAGTAACCGCGACGACGGCTCCGACTCCGCTTATGCCCGTTGGCACATACGCTGCCGTGGAAGCGGGCTTCGGCCCCCAGACCTTCAGCCAGGGCGGCGATCTGGCGTATGCCACCCCGGCCAATGGCTGTACCGCCATCACCGGCGTAACCGGCAAGATTGCGCTGATTGACCGCGGCAGTTGTACTTTTGTCGCCAAAGTTCTGAACGCTCAAGCTGCGGGCGCGCTTGGCGTGTTGGTTGCCAATAATTTAGATGGCTTCCCGTTTGGCATGGGCGGGACGGATGCCACGATCACCATTCCCTCCATGCTGACAACCAAAGCTATCGGCACTGCACTCAAAGCGGATATGACCACCGGAACGGTCACGGTTTTACTGACATCCGCGCATCGCGATCAATTTCTCATGTCGGACCCGGCTAGTGAAGACACCCTTACATCCTTCAGTTCCCGCGGCCCGGCGCGCGCTGGCACACAGCTCAAACCTGATATCACTGCGCCTGGCGATACCATTTTCTCGACCCTGAATGACAGCAGAAATCAAGGCGCCAGTTATAGCGGCACTTCCATGTCTTCGCCGCATGTGGCAGGCGTGATGGCGCTCTTGAAGCAGATGCATCCCACCTGGTCGGTGGCCGAACTGAAGGCGCTGGCCATGAATACCGCCACCAACGATTTGTGGA
>JAACTI010000126.1 GCA_009993495.1 Deltaproteobacteria bacterium
CGGGAAGTCAAAATCGACAAAAGAGAACCCCTGATGATGATGCGCGAGTACAAAGGCACTGATAGGTTTGGGGGTCAGGTCGGCCGCTGCCGCAATGAGATCGTTAATTGCCTTGGCCGTAAAATGTGCTCCTCCGACAACCAGACTATGACCAAGATCAACGATGAAGGCGTTTGAGGTGGCTGCGCTCCCCGAAACAGCCAGGGCCGCATAAACGCCGTCGGCGAGGCGTTCAACTTTGTAGCTGTTCTGACCCGCTGCTGCCGGACGCAGACTAACCACAAGCAACAGCAGTGCGAGCAGCCACAGAAGTCGAGATCGTCTGCTGGGTCGGGAATTCTGGAGGATGGTCTGCATGGGTTTGACTTTACCTCGGGTTGTTTTGTCTTTGCAGTTGCAATTCTACCGCTGTTGCAGTATAAACTGGCCCTCGTGCGCCCGTAGCTCAGCTGGATAGAGCGCTGCCCTCCGGAGGCAGAGGTCACAGGTTCGAATCCTGTCGGGCGCGCCACATCCTGGGCATCGCCAGAGAGTTCGTCCCTTATCGGGACGGGCTTTTTTATTGATTGGTTGTCCGGGGACGCCGAAAGTGAAGCGACCGAAATCCCAATCCGGCGCACAATTATAGCTCATGACCGGCTGTCTGGGTAGTCAAAAGAGGTATTTGTTTGGGGATACACCTGAAATAGAGCTTGAATCGGTGGCGCTGGTGTGATAAAAACCAATGTTTCGCTCTCGAATGGGTCGATGAGCGGAATTCTTCCTTGCTCCGGGCGAGACCGGGGCTGATAATCCGCAAGGAGAAGTAACGTATGCGAAAATATGAAAGTTTGTACATTGTCCATCCGGACGTGGTCGGTGAGGCCCTGACCGCGATGGAGGAAAAATTTCAGGCTGTGTTGACGGAACAGCAGGCTGAAATTCTAAAATTTGATAACTGGGGTACGCGTAAGCTTGCCTATCCGATTAAAAAACAGACCAAGGGCTGCTATGTGCAGACCATCTTTGAGGCGAGTGCCGAAGTCATTGCCGAGTATGAACGCCGTTTGCGTCTCGATGAAACTGTGTTGCGTTTTCTGACCCTGCGTTTTGAGGGGGATCTCAGCGAAACACCAACAGAAGCTGTCGCTGCGCTCGATGACGACATGGATGATGACATCGATGATGACGATCAAGACACCGAAGACTAAAATCACTGCGCGTTAAAGAGGAGAAAATTTTTATGGCAACTCAATCTGCAAGCCGTCCGTCTGCCCCCGCTCCGCGTCGCCGTTTTGGCCGGCGTAAAATTTGTCGTTTTTGTGCCGACAAGGGTCAGATTATTGATTATAAAGACATTGAAAATTTGAAATCTTTCCTGTCGGAAAGCGGAAAAATTGTGCCGCGGCGTATTTCTGGTACCTGCGCTGCGCATCAGCGTCAATTGGCGGAATCGATTAAAAATGCCCGTCAGGTGGCCTTGATCCCCTATGCCGCGTCTCACGCGGTACGTTAAGGGGCCTAGCGGCGCTGCCCCATGAAAGGGGAGTCTGTCCTTTACGCCCTCGCCGGAGTCGGACTAATTCTGCTGCTGTTTCTCAGTACGCATTGGCTCGGGCCCTTGGGGGCTTTTACCAATATGCTCGCTGCGTTCCCGGTCGCTTACCTGACTTTGCGTTTTGGCCTGGTGACCGGCGGCACAACCTTGCTGCTGGCTGCCAGTGCTGTTTGGTTCCTGGCCGGGTTAACTCCACTGATAAGTTACCTGGGTCTTTTTGGTGCGCCATCGTTATGTCTGCCCTGGTTGTTGGGTCGGGCGAAACCCTGGGATCTCGCGATCTTCAAGAGCACGCTGGTGGGACTCGGGCTTGCGGGGGTGTTGTTACTGGCCTATCTGCAAGTGAGTGGCCAGACCTTCGGTGCGCTGCAGGAGCGTTATCTGCAAGCCGAAATTGATCTGGCGATGCAGACCTATACTGCTGCGGGCCTGAGTGACAGCCAGTTGGCGGAGCTCAAAGTTTTTGCGACCCAGGCCGCAGATTTTATCCGCGTCACTTTTGTTGGGCTTTATGTGGTCGGAATTTTGGCAATTCACGCGGTCACTTTACTGGTGGTGCATGGTTTTAAAGGCGAACGCTGGTCTATTGCCGGGGTTGCTTTTGCCCAGTGGCACCTGCCGCCGCAACTCGTGTGGGTGTTAATTGCTGCGGGTTTTGCGTTGCTGGTGCCTTTGCCCGCGGCACCTCTGATTGGGCGTAATCTGCTGGCGGTTTTGCTGCCGCTCTATTTTGTTCAGGGCCTGGCCGTACTCAGTTGTTTTTTACACCGCAAAAAATGGTCTTCGGCCATCAAATGGCTGGTGTATTTTCTGGTTTTTATCCTGAACCCACTGCCCCTGTTGGTGGTTGGTGTCGGTATTTTCGATCTGTGGATCGACTTTCGTCGCCCGCGACCCAAAGTTTAAGGGCATCACGGATGTCTGCTGACGCAGGGCCAGTTTCAGGATGCTTTTTTACCCAAATATAAAAGATTCATAACCTTGTAAGGAGGAATCGTCATGGATATTATTTTAAGGGAAAATGTTGATGGTCTGGGGATCATCGGCGATCAAATTGCGGTCAAGCCTGGATATGCACGCAACTTTCTGGTGCCTAAAGGGCTGGCGATTGTTGCAGACCGCACTTCGATAAAAGAACTGGCTCATCAGAAACGCCAATTGGCACGCAAGCTCGAAAAAGCCACCAAGGATGCCGAAGCCATCAAGGCACGCATTGAAAAAGTGGTGTGTGATTTTACCCAGCGGGCTGGCGAAGGGGGCAAGTTGTTTGGTTCGGTGACCTCCATGGATGTTGCCTCCAAATTGGAAGCAGCCGGTATCGAAGTCGATCGCAAAAAAATTCAGTTGACCGAACCCATCAAGAGCCTGGGTGAGCATGTTATCGACCTGAAACTCGATGCCGGCGTCGTTGCCCGGATCAAAGTGGTGGTTCATGCGCAAGCCGAAGAAGAGGCTTAACCCGACAAAATTTGAAGTGAATATGTAGCTAAAAATAGCGACAGCCAAGCTGCCGCTATTTTTTTACGCAATTTTGTAACTCTTCACCCTGCAGGGGGCGGCCTCTGTTCCCACGAAGCTGAAGAGATACGAAATTTTTTTGTCTCTATGCTCTGTCGAGGCATTTTGCTATGGTTAGGCATCTATGGATAATATAACACCACCACACTCTGAACAGAGATATGAAGAGCCGGGTCAGGGTCGACGTTTGCCGCCACAGAATCTTGAAGCCGAAATGTCGGTACTTGGTGGAATTCTGCTTGAAAATGAAGCCCTGAATCGTGCTTTAGAGTTTTTGACGGTCGAAGATTTTTATCGTCGTGGCCATCAACTGATCTTTGCGGCGATGCTTGCCCTGTCCGAGCGCAATGAACCCGCTGATCTGGTGACCCTTACCGCGCAACTGAAGAGCGGCGATCAACTCGAAAAGGCTGGTGGAACTCAGTATCTTAATGCTCTGGTTGATTACGTACCGACAGCCGCCAATATTAAATATTATTGTAAGCTGGTGAAGGAAAAATCCATTGCGCGTCGTTTGATCAGCGTTTCAACTGATATCGCCACCAGTGGCTACGATGGCGGCGATATGGAAGATATTCTTGATCGGGCGGAAAAGGCCATTTTTGAAATTGCCGAAAATCGTATGCGCCCGTCTTTTTACCCGGTGCGCGATATTCTCAAAGACACCTTCCACAATATCCAGGAACTCTACGAACGCAAAGAACTGGTCACCGGAGTCCCCACCGGTTATGCCGATCTCGACAAGATGACCTCGGGTTTTCAGCGGGGCGATCTGGTGATTATTGCGGGCCGACCCTCCATGGGAAAAACGGCTTTTGCCCTGAATCTGGTGGAATATGCCACCTCCCTGACCGATAAAAATATTCCGGCGGTGGTTTTTTCTTTGGAGATGAGTAAAGAACAGATGGTGCAGCGCCTGCTCTGTTCCGTTGCCCGGGTTGATGCGGGACGTCTGCGCACCGGGAATTTGGGGGATTCCGATTGGCCCAAGCTGACCACCGCGGCTGGTCAGTTGAGCGATGCCCATATTTTTATTGATGACACCCCGGCTATTTCCGTGCTGGAGTTGCGCTCCAAGGCCCGGCGCCTGAAAGCTGAGCATGGCCTGGGCTTGATCGTGGTCGATTATTTGCAACTCATGCGCGGCAGCAACACCGAAAATCGTCAACAAGAGATTTCGGAAATTTCCCGTTCCCTTAAGGCTTTGGCCAAAGAACTCGAATTGCCGGTTCTGGCCCTGTCGCAGTTGA
>JAACTI010000127.1 GCA_009993495.1 Deltaproteobacteria bacterium
CTATACGTAACAAAATGGATTGACCGTTAGAGCGGCTAAGGGTCATTATCTATTCTGCTTTTTCTTGGAAAAGAGAAGGAGGAAGAGAAATGACCCAATTGCAATCAACCGTCAATGAGTTAGCCAAGAAGGAAAGTGAAGTACTACGTGAGCAGCCTCTTACACCCACCCCGATAGATCATATCCTTCAGAGGCTCTCTCGCATAGAGGTTCCTGCCAAGGAGCACTTCGAGCGCTACATGCGTCACAAGTGGCGCATAAATCACAAGCCAAGGACTCTCGCCAGTTCCTTTACGTCCGTCATGTTCTTTCTGGATTTTTGTGGGAAGTCGGGCAAGAGCGATATCCAGCAAATTGAGCGGGTTGACCTGGAGGGTTTCATCGAGTACGAGCAGGACCGGGGATTACACATCTCCACAGTACGGACAAGGCTGGCCTGCATTATTGCCTTTCTGCATTATCTGATAGAGCAGGAGGTTATTTCTGGCAGTGTTCTTAAGCGGGGCATCAAGCTAAAGCTGCCGGATGTTCTCCCTCGGGCCATGAACCCTGCCGATGTGAGAAAGCTTCTCTGTGTGATTGAGGATACTCGGGGCCGAGCGCTGATTCTTCTGCTCTTACGGACGGGCATACGGATCGGCGAGGCATTGGGACTGACGTTGAACGATCTGGATATCAGGGACAGGAAAGTCCATCTGTATGAGGGAGAAAAGAACAGCATGGGGAGGGTGGTTTATCTGAGCGATGATGCCCTGTTCGCGATCAAACTCTGGCTTAGGGGTAGGGACAAGAACAAGGAGTTCATTTTTTACGGTCGCAGCCATGGACACCTCTGTTACAGTACCGCTCGGGGTCTTTTCGTAAAATACCTCAAGAAGGCAGGACTCGATCAGAAGGGCTACACAATCCATTGTCTTCGCCACACGTTTGCCTCCGAGCTTCTCAACGCCGGGATGCGCCTGGAATGTCTTCAGCAACTCCTCGGTCATCATGATATCGAGGTGACCCGCCGCTATGCCCGACTCACCGACACCACCCGTGAGCAAGAGTACTTCCGGGCCATGGCCATTATCGAGAAAGGAGGAATCGATGGAGACTACTGAGCTGGTTCGGTATCGGAGATCGTTGAAGAGAAAGAACTACTCGGCCCACACAGTCAAGAGCTACGTAAACATCCTCGATCAGTTCATGAGATGGCTTACCGTGCCCCTTTCTGAGGTGACCCGCAAAGAGATAGGAGTCTACGTGGATCATCTTCTCCGGAAGCGACGAAGACCCAAGACGATGACATGCCATCTGCAAACGATCCGACTCTTCTTCGACTATCTCATCAATGAGGAAGGCAGATCGATACTCAATCCGGTCACCCGCATCTCACTGCGTTTGCCCAATCCTCTGCCCCGGCACCTGCAGGACGAGCAGGTCACGAGGCTCTTTGCCGTGATCACGGATCTAAGAGACCGGGCCATGTTTATGTTGATGCTTCGCTGTGGACTTCGAGTCCAAGAGGTTGCTGAGCTTAGCGTGGATGCGGTAGACTATGGGAGAAGGCAGATTTTTGTTTCCAACGGAAAGGGTTCGAAGGACAGGGTTGTCTACGTGAGTGAAGATGCGCGCTCGGCTCTTTTGACGTACCTTGCAAAACGATCATCGAAGGCGAAGCGATTGTTCCTGGTACAGAAAGGACCGATGAGGGGCAACCCGCTATCGGTCCGAGGCATCCAGAAGCGGATTGAATACTATTCAAAAAAGATTGGGCTGAATGTCTCGTGTCATCGACTTCGTCACACTATGGCCACACAGCTTCTTAACGCCGATGCGGCCCTTGTGACCATCCAGGATCTCCTAGGGCATAGCCAGATTACCACAACGCAGCGCTACTGCCGGGTAGCGAACCTCAAGGTTCAACGAGACTATTACAAGGCCATGACGGTGGTCTTGCAAAGGACGCAGGCACGACAACAGGAGGAGGACGAAGGGGAGACCATAGATTCCCATGGAGGTGCAGCCTACTCGCAAATAGGGCACCGGAGGGTGTAATAGGGGGATGGAGATATGGATGAGGAAGAGAAAATCGATTGTAGAGCAAATGGTGAGGTCATTTTTTGACAGTTGAACCTCTACCCCGTTAGACCCTGAAAAATGTCTTGATAAATGGGTCGCAGTTTAAGGGGTGCCGAACAGAAGAGTGAGCTGATGAGGATTACCGTGCGGTGCAGTACAAGAAGGAGGCATCAATGGCCACAAAACATGGAAGGAATAAAAATTCTTCAGAACTGAGCAGATTGATCGAGGAAATCATTGTCGATGCCTATGACGATGATGAACAACTCTGGGCATTTCGGCAGGCCTTTGAAGACAATGTTGCCATGCCCGCGGAGGCCTTTGTGGTTGGAGAACCGGTGACGGTAATGACAATTGATTACGATGGCAATGAACGGCGGGGGTTGACGGCGAGGTGTCGGCGGGAGGCAGGCTCGGAGCAGATGATTGCCGCGTGTGATCTGATCTTCCCGGAAGGCTCGATTGCAGCCCGATATGTGGCTGCTTATCGGAAGTGGCTCGGCATTGAGCCCCATCCTCAGGGGTCATTGTCCAAAACGCGCAGGAGGCCACAAAAGGCAACAGAGGATGATATCGATATGAGTCGTGACGTCGAACTCATTGCTATTGCGGTGAAAGGAAATGCCGTCTCTTGCCGCCTTCCGGGAAAGGATCGTGTGATCACCATCCGAGCCACGAGGCTTTGGGATTTGGCACCGGGCGAAATCATCCTTGTGACGCCACGGAAGCAGTGGTGTTACAAGGATCATCCATATCTATCGGGTGAGATTAAGACGTGGCGCCTCGACATCCCCGCGCTGGGCCTTACACCACTTAAGCTCAAAGAAAGGGGAAGGTGGGACCCAAGGGATCACTATTGGGGAGAGCCTGATGAACCGATCGAGGAATGGGCCAAGCCTATCATCGACCAGGGGCCAAGATTTGAATATGAAATGGAACAGGTGCTTCCCGGTGAGGATCCTGATGATCCCGACACGGATCCCATCCTGGAGGCCGTTGAACGGAAGGAGACCGGCGACTCCCTGGGGGCAGAGCGCATGCTCATGAGCCTCCTTGCAGTGGATCTGCGTTGTCTCGATGCTCACGCCCACCTGGGCAACTTCGCATTCGATCACTTCCCTGAGAAAGCCATCCGTCACTATGAGGTCGGAGCTCGAATTGGGGAACTCTCTCTTGGTGAAGGCTTCAATGGGGTACTGCACTGGGGATGCATCAATAACCGGCCATTCCTCAGGTGTATGCATGGTTATGGTCTCTGTCTATCGCGTCTGGGCCGTCACAAAGAGGCAGAGGGACTCTTTACTCGTATGCTCTGGCTTAATCCTTCTGACAACCAGGGGGTACGCTTCCTGCTTGGTAAGGTGAGAGAGGAAGGCTTGTCATGAATGATCGGGAAACAATCGTTGTCACGAGAAAAGCCGAGGATCAACCGACCTGGCCAGAAAAGACAGGAGAGTCTATACAGCTTTATGCGCACCCGGGCAAAACTACTGAAAAAGCGAACTGAATGGGAAACTATGGGCAACCACCCACTTCCCATCTTCCGGTGTAACACACAGAGGGGGGGCTACAATCTAAGGATTGCTTACGAAATGAATAACGAATTATCTTGACAGAACTATAGGAAAAATGGATAATGGAAACCAGCGCATAATTAACTAATATTACAAGAGAAAGCAGAATTTGTTACGTATAGCAGGAAGAAGTCATCACGACAACTTAAAAAAGCGACATATCTGACCTCATCCCTTTTTCTGACATTTCCTGAAGTCTCTTTCAGGGCAAACTATAATCTACTTCTGCAAATGGTCTCTTTCCAAATTTTCTTCATGATTTACCCTGTTAGAAAGCCCCATCATTTATGCTGGGGATGGTAGAAATATAAAGCATCAGCTCCTTATTG
>JAACTI010000128.1 GCA_009993495.1 Deltaproteobacteria bacterium
GTTTTCCGCGCAATCGGGTGCGGCTCGATCTCCTGCCCTTTTTGGAGAAGCACTTTGATGCCGGTGTTCGGACTACACTCCGGCAGACCGCCGCGGTGCTGGCCGAGGAGGAAGGCTATCTCGATGCCGTGGCCCGGGCCTGTTACCAGGGGGCGACGCAACAGGACGATGAAACTCTGCTTCTGGCCATCCCGGCGCTGCTGGCGGCACCAGCGGCCATTCAGCGCCGGGTGGTGGAGCAGGCCCTGTTGGCGGTTGGGGCAAGACCAGCCTTTCGCCAGATTGAGCAGGTACGGCGGCTGGCGCGGCGGACCGTCGGTGACGCCGGGCTGCATCTGGCCGCCGGGCTTCGGGTGTGGCGGCAGGGGGCAGATCTGCATTTTTCCTATCCACGGGGCCGGGGGGCGCATCGGGGCGCCTTGGCCGGTGAGCAGGCGCCGGATTATGAGGTGACGGTGGCCGGCCCTGGTGTCTACCCGTTGCCGGGTCGCGGTTTAGAGGTCGTTATTGAGCTGCTGGATAGCCCGCCTGCGCTTGCGGAGTTGCGGGGTGAGGGTGGCGACTTTCTTGATCTCGCCCAGGTGGTTTTTCCTTTAACCCTGCGGCCGCCGCGGCCAGGAGATCGCTTCCATCCCCTGGGCGCGCCCGGCGCCAAGAAACTCGGTGACTTTTTCACGGACCAGAAAGTCGCCAAGGATCAACGGTATTGCCCGCTGCTGGTGTCGGCAGGCCGGGTAGCCTTGGTACCCGGCCTGCGTGTGGCCCACTGGGCCAGAGTCACGACGGCCACCGTCAGGACCTTGGGGGTGCGGGTGCGGCCATGACGCGGTGCGGGAAGATTTCGGGATAAGGTGCTTTACGGAAGTTTTTTTCTGGGGTATATTCCCCTTCCTTCTTTATGGGCGGGTAGCTCAGCTGGATAGAGTATTGGCCTCCGAAGCCAAGGGTCGTGGGTCCGAATCCCATCCCGCCCACCAGAAAATGATATCGGGCCCGTGCTTGCCGCGGGCCCGATTTTTCTATTGTCACAATATTCAGTTGGATGTCGCAGAATCAGGCAGTTAGTGGACAATGGATTGCCATACTTTACCATTATGATCAGCAAATTTCATTAAAATGAAGATAATGCTTTCATGATGTCTGCTATGAGAAATTATAACAAACACACATGGTTAACTGGTGCAAGAGCCATAAGCATTATATCTTGGCCGGGGTTGCCACGGCGCTCCAATTGTGATAATGTATTGCATGTATCTCTATCTATAGAGGCAATATGCATTACATTATCAGGAGGCTACCATGGCAACCGAAGCCACCCGCCAACAACAGTTAGTTTCCCTGTTCAGCAGTCACCCCTGTTGGATGATCGAGCCGCTGGCCGGCGAATTGGGCTGTTCGGTGCCATCGACTCGGCGGTATCTGAAAGCGACCGGCTACTACAGCAGTTTCACCCACAATGGCAAATGGTACACCCTGAAGTCGATTCCCCGCTTCGACCGGGACGGTCTCTGGTTTCACGAACTCATCGGCTTTTCGCGGGCCGGCAGCTTAACCGGCACTCTTGTTCAGCTGGTTGGCCGCAGTCCGACGGGGTTAACGGCGCAACAACTTGGGGTGAAACTCCGCTGCCGGTGTCATTCGGTCCTGGTTCAGTTGTGCCGCCACGGCAAATTGGCTCGGCAACCGATGGGGCGCAGTCATCTCTACCTTGCGGTCGATCAACCCGTTCAAGCCGCACAACTGCAAGTACTGGCCGGGAACCAGCCGGCGGCGGCGCTGCCGGCAGAGATTGCGGTCCTCATTCTGGCCGAGTTCATCCGGCAACCAGAACTCAGCTTCGAAGAGTTGGCGGCAGTGGTGGGCGGCTCTCGGCGGCTCAGCATCAAGACGGCCCAGATTACAGACCTTTTCGCCCGCCATGGTTTAAAAAAAACGACCTGGGCTGCCAAGCCGAAGCCTTGCGGGCCTTGACTTACTGGCAGGAGCAAACGCTGCGGGAAGTATCGCCCACGGCCCTCTTTCCCCGCCCGCCGGTTATCCGCTTTGCGCCGCAAACAGCAACCTGCTCCTGCGGTGGTCGTCTGAGCGTGCAAAAGAGCCGGCGTAAAAACATCCTGCTCATGGTCGGTCCCTTCATCGCCCATGAGACGGTGGCGCGATGCCCCGATTGCCGCCGCACTTTCGGTTCCGAGGCCCTGACCCGGCTGGTTGAGCCCCGTTGCAATGTCGGCTATGAGATCCTGGTTTATGTCGGCCGGGCATTGTTTCAGCGGCATCGCACCGGACAGGAAGTTCGCGCCGAGTTGGCCGCCCGCAATATTCGTCTCAGCGCCTCCGAGATCGACTATTTGGGCCGCAAATTCATTACCGACCTGGCCATTGCTCACCGCCGGGCCGCCCCGCGCATCCGGCGGACCATGACCATGGCCGGAGGCTATATTCTCCATCTTGACGCCACCCATGACAACGGCTCCACGGCGCTGATGACCGGCATGGACAGCTTGAGCAAGTTCGTCCTGGCCAACATAAAGTTGCCCAGTGAACATGCCGACCATATCGTGCCCTTTCTGCGTCAACTGGCAGGGGACTATGGTCGCCCGTTGGCCTGCGTCCGCGATATGGGGAGCGGGATCGGCAAGGCGGTTGCCGAGGTTCTCCCCGGAGTACGCGATTTCGTTTGCCACTTCCATTTTCTCCGCGATATCGGCAAGGATTATCTCGAACCCGCCTATGCCCGTTTACGCAAGGGGCTGCGCAGCCATGCCGCCAGTTCCCGGCTGCATATGCTGGCACGGGAAATGCGCCTGCAACTCGCCCGGCATAGCGACCGGTGCGCGGCCCTGGCCGGGGCCATCAAAGCCGCCGACCAGCCGGAAGATCTCGAACTGATGCCCGCGGCCGCAACCTATTCGTTGACCCTCTGGGCCTTACACGGTAAACATAGCGGGGACGGCTACGGGTTCCCCTTTGATCGCCCGCTGTTGGACTTTACCCAACGGTTAATGGAGCTGGAGCGGCTCATGCCGCAACTGCTGGACCTGCTGCTGGTTGACGATGAGCCGGACACCAATCAGCCGATCTTCAAGGTGTTGGCCCAGGCCTGCTTCGTCGCCGAAGACCCGGAAATCCGCCAAGCGGTAACAGAGTTGCAGCGGCGCTGCCAACTCTTCGACCGCCTGCGCGCGGCCATGCGGCTTGCCCCGGTGGACGGCGGCAACGGTTTGAACGATGAAGGCACGGCCGGGGCCATGACCTCTATCCGCCAGGGCGTCAACGAGTTTCGCCGTCAACTGGCGGATGATCCCGAACTGGCGACTGACCCGCCGAGCCGGAAAATGGCCGCCCAGATCGACAAATACGACGACAAACTTTTCGCCGATCCCATAACCGTGGCGGCCCCGGACGGTCCGGTCACCATATATCCACAGCGGACCAATAATATCATGGAGCAGTTCTTCCGCAGCTTAAAACGCGGCCATCGTCGCAAGACCGGCAATAACTCTATGCAGCGAGCCCTGCAGGCAATGCTGGCCGATACGCCGCTGATCAAAAACCTGGACAATCCCGCCTACATGAAGGCCCTGCTCGACGGCAAAGCCAATCTCAAAGAACTATTCGCAGAGGTCGCGGTATCCCGCCCGGTTGACAAATTTGACGGGCTGGAGGTTAATAGTGATCGTATCCTGCCGGGATTCCGGGCACTCATGAATCTGCCAACCTTACCCGGTCAGATAATTCGGTCGCTTGGGGCTTGAATATAGCAAATCCAACTGAATATTGTGACAATAGCTTTTTAGCTCATTGACATGGCAAGATTTCTTGTTTCACTCGAAATGACATAAGTGTAAATGTTTGAATGAAACCATGTACTAGCTTGCCGTTTTTCCATACCCGACCTTGCGGGCCAGGGTTAGCCTGCCGAGGCCGGTGTTCTTCATGAATGTTTCATGCAACCGGAAC
>JAACTI010000129.1 GCA_009993495.1 Deltaproteobacteria bacterium
AAGCCGCAGCAGGTCGCGGCAACAGTGACAAGCCCGCGAGCCGAACGCATTCAGGCGCTTAAGGCCCAGATTGCGGCCGGAGAATATCGCCCCGATCTTGAAAAAGTCGCATCCAGCTTGCTGAAATTCCTGGTAGAGGAGAAATCCTGATGTCGGTCGAACAGGTTCAAGAGCAACTCGATTCTCTGCTGGATCTGCTGAAAGAAGAACGCAAGGCGGCCTTTGCCTTAAATATGCACGAACTCGATCGGGTGGTGGAATGCAAACGCAACCTGCTGCACAGCTTCAATCCGGCCCCGGAAGACGTCAAGGGCCTTGAAGGCTTGGTAAAACAAATTGATCACGAAAACCGACGCAACGCTTTTTTGATCTGGTCGGGGCTAACCTTTGTGCGTGAAACCATGAAATTTTTTGGCCAGAGCAATGTCCCTGAAGTTTACGGCGGGGGCGGCAAGGCGCAAAGGTTGAACCGCGGCGGACGCCTCTTGTCGGGAAGGGTCTAGAGCCATGGGCGGCGGACTGAATGCAGCCTTGAACGCGGGGCGCACCTCGCTGCAAACCAACCAGAAGGCCATTGAAATTACCGGCCTGAACGTCGCCAACGTCAACACCCCTGGTTATTCGCGCCAAAGCCCCAATTTAACCCCCTACCCAGCGCTTAATTTTGGGGATTTTTTCATCGGTACCGGGGTTACTGTCGGCTCGATCAAGCGCTCCCATGATGTTTTTCTTGATGGCCAAATTAAAGACAAGGCGGCGGAACTCGGTTTAGAAGAAAGCATGGTTAACCCCCTGGCCGAACTCGAACGCAGCGTCGGCATTGGGGATGGCAGCATTTCAGATGAATTTGATCAGTTTTTTGATGCCTGGCGCCAGTTATCGACCAACCCAGGTGGCGAAATTGAACGTCAGGCGGTTTTGCAACGGGGCGAACTGGTCGGCAACACTTTTGTAAATGTCTACAATGAAACCCAGCAAGTGCGTAAAAATATCAACAACACCCTCACCTCAAAAATTGACGGGGTCAATCTGAACCTCGATGAAATTGCCCAGCTCAACACCCGGATTACGTCTCTGGAACTGGCCGGCCAAGATGCCAACTCAGATCGCGACCGACGCGATCTGCTGCTCAAAGAACTCTCTTCTTCTCTTGGTGCCACCAGCTTTGAAATTTCCACCGGGGCCGTTTCCGTGCAACTCGCCAACGGCATGCCCCTGGTCGAAGGCAACCAGGCGACTCATATTGTCGGGGTGATTTCCGGGACGGATACGAATCTTGAGCTTGAATTCGGAACCGCGAATATCAGCCTCGATCGCAAGGCCCTGGGCGGGGAGTTTGGCGGACTCTACCAGGTACGAGATATTCTAATTCCCGATCTTGTCAATCGGCTTGACCAGCTGGCCTACACCTTCGCCACCGAGGTCAATGCCCAACACAACCTCGGCACCGACCTGTTAGGCCAGCCCGGCAGCAACTTCTTTGTCGCCCCCGCCAGCCACACCAGTCAGAGCTATGCCAGCGCAACGGCTTTTAACTTTGGCAGCGGCGGCATCGAACTTAGTGTCAATGGCACTTTAACCCCAGTTTCCATTGCCGCCGGCGTCGATAACTCGGTCAATGGCATGGCCGCCGCCATCAACGCCGCGGGTGCCGGGGTGAGCGCCAGCGTTGACCCAACCACCAACGCCCTGACAATAACCCCCGATACGCCGGGTAACAATGTCACCATCAATACTCGCGGTTTGGTGGGTGGCAGTTATGCGCGCCCGGTGTTTTCCTTTTCGGGCATGTCCTCATCTTTGACCATGAATATCAGCCGCACCAATGACATTGCAGCCGGCACCACGAGTGCTCCCGGCGACAACACCAATGCCCTGGCGTTGCTGAATCTTGAACAGCAACAGCTGATCGGAAATGATAATCTGGTTTCTTATTATGGCAAAATTGCGGCGGCGGTGGGCGTCGAGGCCGCACGTAACCGCCAGGCCAAGCAGGGGTTTGAAGATAGCCTGATTCAGTTGCAAAATCTGCGTGACGGGATCGACGGCGTCTCCATTGAAGATGAAATGATTAACCTGCTTCAATACCAGAAAGGCTTCGAGGCCTCGGCTAAATTTCTGGCCACCGTCGATGAAATGATGAACACCCTGATCAATATCAAACGCTAAAAACACGGGAAAAATGGTCATCGCCTCCCCCCCCAAAAAACCAAAACGTACCTATGACCCTAAAAAAGCAGTTGCGCACACAAGGGCGCAAAGTTCACGAAGAAAAACAAACGGTTAAACGAAACGTAACCATTCACCTGCCCACCCAGGGGTCGTCATCCCCGAGGGGTTCTGGCGTAATGACGCTGTCGAAGTCGCCTTCATGCGCGATTTTCGCGGCTGCAAGCCGCTCCCACAAAAAAAACACGCTGAATAGATTACAACGCATCAATCAAAAAAACTGCGGGGTGAATGTCCGCATTCCTTTACTCCTCCGTTTTTTCGTGTTCTTTCGAGCGTTTTGCGATTCCAAAAAACCGTTTTCAGGTTGAATTATTCCCCTCCTACCCCGGCCTGCGCTTCCCCGATGGAAAGACAGCGATGTAACATATCAACCTGGGGCATGGTTGCGCCGCAGGCTTTGGCGCGCTGCAAGGGGATGGCGTAGATGGCGTCGAGTTCGAGGGGACGACCTTCGAGGCGATCGATCATCATGCTCGGGCGGTAACCGGTCATGGGCGCGCTGATTTCAAGCAAACGCGCGACAAATGCCGGTGCCTCAATTGGTTCGCGGAGGGGTTGGCGGTTAGCGGCACAAATCACCTCGTGCATCATGCTGGCCACCAGTTCACGGGTTGGTTCATGTTGCAGCACATCGGTGACTGTTTTGCCGGTCAGGGCGCATAAACCGTTAAACGGAATATTCCACACCAGTTTTTCCCAGCGAATCCGCACCAGATCCTGGCTGATTTCACACGGGATTGCGGCCTCAATCAGGGCCTGCTGAATGGGACGCACGGCACTGCTCGATTCTTCGGCATAAGCGGCCAGACGAATCCGCCCTTCACCCAGATGATGGACACGACCCGGTTCGCCACGATTACTGCACAGAAAAGCAACCCCGCCAATCACCGCTTGCGCACCAAAGGCCGCAGCGAGCAATTCTTCGTTGCCCAAACCGTTCTGCAAGGTGAGAATATGCGTATGCGGGCCGACCAGGGGACGCACCAACGCAATCAAATGCGCGTTACTGAAAGTTTTCAGCCCGACCAAAACCAGATCGACCGGCCCAATTTCCGCGGCGCTTCGGTAAGATTGCACCTGCGGGAGATAAAAATCCCCTTGCACCGAAGAGACCTGCAGCCCCGCGCGGCTAATGGCCTCGAAATCGCGCCGCAGCAGAAAATGCACATCCTGGCCGGAGCGTTGCAACATTGCACCGTAGTATAGCCCCAGGGCTCCAGCGCCAATCACACCAATTCGCATAAGATTCTCCCACGAAAAAGACGCCCTTCAAAAATGCCCCGACAACAACAAACCCGGTTGTCCCTTTACCCAACCAAGCTGCCATTGCAGCTGAGACTTCATCTGTTGCCGGTAGCGGTGTTTCATGCGCTGATTATACTTATGGGCATTGTTCCCGGCATTGTAAATATTGCCCCCATACCAGCCGACCTCCAGAAACAGCAAAATTCCCCCAACAACATAATTTTCATTCTGAAAGGCCTCAAGGGTGCCCAGAATAAATATTCCATTCAGGGCAAAGGCCAGCGCGGCCTGGCGCACCCGCCCGACATAAAGTTGTCCACTGCCGGGAACCAGCGCCGACAGACTCATCGCCAAGGGTGGCGATTTGAGTTCGAGAGCCCGATAGCTAGCAATCGCCTGGCTGAAAGTTTCCATTTCCTCGGGGGAGAGTAAGCGGAAACTCTCCAATGCCGAATCGGGCCG
>JAACTI010000130.1 GCA_009993495.1 Deltaproteobacteria bacterium
TTCGCGCCCTGGGTATCCGCCGCCAGGATAATGCCTTTTACCTCTTGGCTCTGCACGGTTTTCGCAGTGAGTCCGACCGCGAACTGCTGCGCGATATCGCCCAACGCCTGAACCAGCCGGATGCGAAAGCCGGCTAACGCCGATCCACGAGTAATTTTATCCCCAGCGCAATCAGCAGCGTGCCGCAAACCCCCTCGATCCAGCGTTGCAACGAACTGCCGAGCAAAAATGTTCTGAACCGATCCAGCAGCAGTGACAGCAGACTCAGCCACAGAATGGCGAGGGTAAAGTGGATTCCCGCCAGCAGCAGCGATTTGAGCAGCACCGGATCCTGGGGGTGAATAAACTGCGGCAAAAACGCCATATAAAAAACCACCGCCTTGGGATTGAGGACATTGCTCAGCACGCCTTCGACAAAACTGCGCCGTAAGGAGCGCGGTTTAGCCGCCGGGCCATCTAATTGCAGCCGGGTGCGACCCTGCAGAGCACTGCGCAGCGATTGGATTCCCAACCAACCAAGATAGAGGGCACCCGCCAGCTTGAGCAGGCCATAGAGTTTGGCCGAAGTCATAAGAATCAGCGACACCCCCAGGGCAGAAAGGACGGCGTGAAAAAACAATCCGCTACAAATGCCGATAGAGGTCACAAGGCCATGGCGTACGGTGCCGCGTAACACATTACGCACCACCAGCAGGGTATCGGCACCGGGGGTCAGGGTCACCAGCAGTGCCAGCAGGGTGAAACTGAGAATCTGGGCATCGATCATGGTATTTCCCTCGCAGTCTGGTGGTTATTCGGGGGCCGATTTTTCAGCCGCAGCGTCAGGGCCATAGCAATGGTGGTTAAGGCGGCGCTCAACAGATAGCTGGGGATGAAGCTACCACTCAGTTCGGCCAGCAGACCGGCACTGCCGGGACCGATGATCTGGCCGGCGGCGAAAAACAGGGTCAGGGTGGCAAAGCCGCTGGCGGCACGCTCCATGCCCAGATATTCGGCAACCGCCGCCGCCATGATGGTGGGCACGGCAAAGAGCACCGAACCATAAAAAAACACCGATAACCAGAGCGCCCAACTGCCAAGGATGGCGCCTAGTCCGGCCAACAGATAGGCACAGCTGAACATGGCATACACCAGCACCATGCCATTGCGACGGCCAATGCGGTCGGACACACTACCGAAGACGACACCGGAAAAGATGCCGAAAATTCCTACCAGTGACCAAAGCTGCCCGGCCTTGGCTTCAGTGAAACCAAAGTCTTCGACCATAGTGGTAACAATAAAAGTGCCGTAAATCATGTAAGTCAAACCAAAAATCAGATAGATCACCCCCAGATGCACGAGCAGCTTACCGTTGGTGCTGCCAACAAAAGTCGATTCCTCCAGCGCTTCATAGCGGCCATGAGGGAGAAGCCCGACCTCCGCCGGATCGTTGCGCAGCACCAGCAGGGCGAAAATCATCGCCAGCAAGCTGATAATCGCCAGAATGATCCAGCTTTCGCGCCAGCCCCAGGCAGCATTGACCCAGGGGATCAGCTGTCCGGCGGCCAGAATCGCCAGGCCATTGCCGGCTATCATCAAGCCCGCGGCCTGCCCACGTTTGTTGCGCCGAAACCAGTGGGAAACCAGCACCATCGACGGAATATTAGCGAAACCACTTCCGGCCCCGACCACTCCGTAAAAAAGAATCAAAGCGCTTAAATGATCGGCCCGGCTGATGAGCAACAGACACAAAGCATTGAGCAGCAGCCCCGCGCAGGTGACCAGCCGTGGCCGCCAACGGCGGATGAGCAGGGGCGAGAGGGCCACGGCGAGCAAATAACCGATAAAGTTGCTGGTGCTGATCAGACCCATCTGGTCGTAGCCCAGTTCCAGGGCCTGACGCATGGCCGGCAGCAACAAGCCGAAGGCAAAGCGCGCCATGCCCAGGCAGGCAAAAAGGGTCAGCGCGCCCGAAAGAACGATCAGCCAGCCATAGTGAAAGGGCAGTTTCGCGGGTTTCACGGGTGGGGTTCTTCCGGCGGCGGCAATTGCGCGGCAATCGCCGCCATCAGACGATCAACGATGGCAATGTGCGTTTCCTTGCCGTCTTCCAGGGCGAAGAGATCTGAAAAATCAAGGGGCGGGCCGAAAGAAATCCGTGCTTTCTGGCCCAGATGGGGAAATTTCCAGGTGTTTAAGTCACTCAGGGCAGTGGGAATCACCGTCGGACGATGGTCGTAAATCAGTTTGCCGACACCGCGATTTCCCCGGCCCAGGGTTCCATCCCGGTGGCGGGTGCCTTCGGGAAAGAGCATGACTTTTTCGGTGGCGAGCAACTGACCCAAATGTTTGCCCGCTTTCAGATCGCGTCCGCGGCGCACGGGGAATGCACCCCAGCTGCGCAAAATGGCACCGATGAGCGGGTTGCGGAATAACTCTTCCTTGGCGGGCGCCCAGATCATCTGCAAGGGGAAGGTGCGTAGCAGGATCCAGGGCAGGAACACGGTTTCGAACCCCGAAATATGATTCGAAGCGATGAGCACCCCACCGGAAGAAGGAATATTTTCACGTCCGGTAACCTGTAAGCGATTGAGTACCGACGCGTAAAAGCCAAAGCATCCCGCGGCAAACATGACCCACAACCGGCGGATAAAAGACGTTTTCAAGGCAAAATCCTTTCGAAATATAAAGGCGAATCATATAACCGATCAACATAAAATTGCAGGGAATTTTTTTGTATTTCAGTTTCTGCGGTCATCATCCGGCATACAGCGCTCGACGGCCAGACCCAGGGGAATGGCCAGCAGCAAAGTTAACAGCCCGCGCAGGGCGGCGAAGGGCAACCCGAGGAATTCGGCTTCAATGGGAAGCATCTGAGGTTTGAGGGCATAGGCGGCCAGCACAATCGCGACCACCGCCCAGCGCGCACCCAGGCGGCGTAAACTCATGAGTAAGGGAAAAACAACATAGGGTGGACCGATCAAAATTGCCCCGCAACCCACCGCAATCAGCAGGCCCTTCAAACCACCCTCGAGGCCCAAAACCGCGGCGATCAGGTCGCGCCCGACCCAGGTTTGCATTAACCCGGCCAGGGCAAAAACGGCAATGATCAACCCCAACACCGAGGCAAAGAGTTTGCCCCCCGCCAACAACGCCAGGATAGCGCGCTGGGGCGCAAGCCACCAGGCCCAAAGGTAAAGGGCCGCAACCAGCCAGAGAAACCGTTGCTTCAACAATAAGCGGATCAGGATGGCGGGATTGCTCACAACAATCCTCCCAGCAGCAAACCCGAGAGCATCGCGGTTAACAGAGTGAGACCATTACGCACCAGGGCAAAACGCCAACTGAAAATTTTCGCTTCAAAGGTCAGGCTCAAAACGCCCACCGAAACCCAAGAGAGGATAAACGCAGCGACGGCGGGGGGCCAGGCGCCGTTAGCCACCAGAGTGCCGGCAATCGGATAAGATGCCAGGGGCGGCCCTACCGAGATGGCGCCCGCCAAAGCGCCCAGCAGCAAGGCCAGGGCGCGATTTCCCGGCCCCAACAGCCCTTCAATCCATTGCATCGGCAGAAATTCCTGCCCTAAACTCACCAGTGCAAAAATCGCCAGCAGAAAAGGCAAGAGATTGACCAGAGTACCGCCGCCGTTTTTCAGCGCCAGAAGGATTCGCGCTTTGTCGCGCCCAAAGGCCAGCAAATAGAGACCCGCGACCAGCAGCAGATATATAAGCCCAATTTTCACCATAGTAAGTTTACTTGCAAAAAAATCATCCCATAGGTTAGTCGCGCAGACGACTGCACGCCCAGCATTGGTTAAACTGGCCCTCAAGGCGCTCGCCACACCCAGGACAAACCCAGCTTTCCAGGGTCGGCACCGCCGCCGTCAGCCAAGCTCGCAACAGCATGCGTGCCCGCGGCAAGACCTCATCGTCAATCACCCAAAGTTCTGGATAGCATTCAATAAAGGGAAT
>JAACTI010000585.1 GCA_009993495.1 Deltaproteobacteria bacterium
TGCGCAGCACCAGCGACGCCACCAACCCCAAGCGTGCGCCCAGGCTCAGGAGCAATGGCCGTGGCAAGGGGGCAGCTATGGCCTTGCACAAACGAAACGCCAGATATTCCAGCGTATTTTTCAATTTACGTTTTTTTGCCATTTTGAACTCTTTTTTGGCACCCTCTTTACTTCAGACCCATAGCGGCAGGCAAAACCTTAAAGTTTTAAATCGGCAATGCCGGGATTCAGTCGTTGACGTTCGTCATGGACGCTGGGGTTTTCGCCGTATTCTTCAAAACGCATAACCCGGTCAATGACTCCACCGGGGGTCAGTTCGATAATCCGGTTGGCAATGGTTGCAACAAATTTGTGATCATGGGAGGTAAATAGCAGTACTTCGGAAAAATCGATCAGACTATTGTTCAGGGCGGTGATAGATTCCAGGTCAAGGTGATTGGTCGGTTCATCAAAGATCAGCGCATTGGCGCCGGTGAGCATCATGCGGGCCAGCATGCAGCGTACTTTTTCGCCACCGCTGAGAACGGTGGTTTTTTTGGTGGCTTCGTCGCCGGAAAAAAGCATGCGTCCCAGAAATCCGCGGGCAAAAGTTTCGCCTTCGTGGGGCGGAAACTGACACAGCCATTCGATCAGACTCATTTCCTCACTGAAATAGGCGCTGTTGTCTTTGGGAAAATAAGCGGTGGAGATGGTCTGGCCCCAACGAAAATTGCCACCATCGGGAGCCAGTTCACCAGCAAGAATCTGCAACAAGGTCGTTTTGGCGAGGCTGTTACCACCCACCAGGGCAATTTTATCCCCTTTGTTGACCGTTAACGTCAGCTTGTCAAGCAGCTTGACGCCGTCGATGCTTTTCGAGAGATCCGTAATTTCCAAAATAATATCGCCACAGGGGCGTTCGGGCTTAAAAATAAGGAAAGGATACTTGCGCGACGAGCTTGGGAGTTCTTCGAATTCGAGTTTGTCGAGCAGCTTTTTGCGTGAGGTTG
The DNA here is from genome assembly GCA_009993495.1 of Deltaproteobacteria bacterium. Classification (GTDB taxonomy): domain Bacteria; phylum Desulfobacterota; class Desulfuromonadia; order Desulfuromonadales; family Geopsychrobacteraceae; genus Geopsychrobacter. Next base: position 990 of record JAACTI010000585.1, read on the forward strand.
CTTGCTTGGCCTTGGAGGCGTTGGAGCTGAAGCGGGCGATAAATTCTTTGAGCTCGGCGGCCTTGTCGCTGGCTTTTTTGTTGGCGTCCTGTTTCTGCTTCAATACCAGTTGGCTGGCTTCGTACCAGAAATCGTAATTGCCGACGTAGATCCGAATGGTGCCGAAATCGATATCTGCAATATGGGTGCAGGCCTGATTGAGAAAATGTCGATCGTGGGAAACCACAATCACTGTATTCTGAAATCGACCAAGAAATTCTTCGAGCCAGCGAAT
>JAACTI010000131.1 GCA_009993495.1 Deltaproteobacteria bacterium
CTGAAAAAGCCTTCGGTCGCCCAATTGGCGAGCTGGGAACTCCATCTCGATAAGCCTTTCCGCATGCTGATTGCCGCCCCCTACATTCTGATTCAGGATCTTGATCATGCCTGAGAAGTTTGTTGCTCAGTTGGTCGACTATCGCCGACCCCAGGTTTTTAATCCCTGGGGGCAGCGAGATTTCGCGCACGATAAGGACGACCAGGGGCCTGCCATTCGACGGCGTCAGCTGCAATCCTATCTGCACGAACGTCTCGGCAAGGCCCATATTTTGCTTCTCGCCGAGGCCATCGGTTACCAGGGTGGCCATTTCAGCGGCATTCCCATGACCAGCGAGCGTCTGTTGCTTGGCGGCCTGCGGCATAAAGGCCTTGACCCCCAGCAGGTCTTTGTCCCCAGCCCTGAGCGCACCAGTCTGCCCAGCCTCAAACCCGAAGGTTTCACCGAACCGACCGCCACCATCGTCTGGGGATTTTTCCACCAACAGGGCATCGATCCGCGTTGTGTGCTCTTGTGGAATGCCTTTCCCTGGCACCCTTACCACCCCGAAAAGGGGCTGCTCAGTAATCGCACCCCCAGCCAGCAGGAACTGGAGGCCGGTGGGCAGATTCTTCACCACCTGCTAACCCTGAGTCCGTTTCGCACAATTATTGCCGTTGGGCGCAAAGCCGCCCTCCAGCTTGAGATTTCAGGCATCAGGGCCCAGGAGGTGCGCCACCCGGCCAATGGCGGCGCCGGACTTTTTCGTGACCAGTTAAGCAAACAACTGGCGCGCGCTTAAGGCCGTCTACTCCGCTTGGCCCCCTGGCCTTGCCCTCTCCGGGTGGTGGCTTCGGACAAAAGTCGCCGCCCTGATTGCACCGACACATTTTTTAGCTAAGCTTCTTTGTACCTTTTGCGCTAACTCTACACGATGCAGAGCCCGAGGTCGCCATGGACGGCGACTGCCAAGCGCAAGGGGAGATTCAAACGGCCCGTGGACTGGGGGGTCTGGGCTCGGTGACGACAGAGCCCAGGAGATACTCTTTGCGTAACTGTTCAGCAAAATCCAGCCGAGGCAAAACCATGAAAGAGACACAAAACCTGAAAATACTCATTGCCGAAGATAACCCTCTGGAGCAGGCGACCCTTAAAAAGATGCTCGAACATCTTGGCTGCCGGGTCTGGGCCGTCGGCACCGGACAAAAGGCGGTCAAAGAGTTTGTGACCCGCGCTTTCGACCTGGTGTTGCTGGATATCATGATGCCCGAAATGGACGGTTTTGCGGCCGCCCGCCTGATTCGCGAACGCGAACGCGTGACGGCCGACAACACCCCGCTGGTGGCCCTGACGTCTTGTTCCTTAAGTGCGATTGAAACTCACTGTCATGAGGCCGACATGGATGGCTATCTGGCTAAGCCGGTGGAAAAAGACAAGCTGATTTCTATGTTGAAACACCTGGGATTGATCCAGTCCGTGCTGCACCCCGCCCAGCTGGATGCACATATCGAGACATTGCCCCCCGCTGAAGGTGACCAGACCCCCATCTTCGCCCCGCAACGCATTCTGGCAAACCTGGCGAATGATGGAGACCTGCTGCGCGAACTGGTCGATATGTATCTGCTCGGCTTTGCCAGTCAGCCGGACGAGCTGGCAGAACTGCTGGCAGATGGTGAATTAGACGCCATCAGGGCCAATGCGCACGGACTCAAGGGCGTGACCGCCAATCTCGGCGGGTTGCGCCTGGCGGCGATGGCCGAAGACATTCAGCAGCTTTGCCAACAAGGCGTCAGACCCGACCCCCATAAATTTGCCGCGCCCTTGCGCCAGGAAGGGCAGGCGTTTCTGCTCGCCCTTAAACAGATCGATTGGTCAAAGTTAACCAACACGTCAGCGAGCGCGGAGGGTTTCGACGCATGAATGCCAAGCCGGCGGTCGCCTCATCTTCGCCCGCAGTTCTGTTTGATCCGACGGCATTGCTCGAACGCCTCGAAGGCGATCACGAATTTGCCCAGGAAATTCTAAACGATTCGGTTGACGAAATTCTTGCGTTTGTCGCTCAACTCAAGAGTGACTGTGCCAGTCTGAATGCCGAGGAGTTGTGCCATAGCGCCCATACTCTCAAGGGCATGGCCGCCAACATCGGGGCCCTGGCTCTGCGCGAGGAAGCGTATCAGATTGAAACCTGCGCGCGCGCCCAAGATCTTGAAAAGATCCACCAGCTCTTACCGGCGCTCGAAGACATTGCCACTCGAACCCTTCTCCAGATTCGGGGGACAAACCTATGCCCACCAAAACCATCCTGATTGTCGACGATGAACCCCTGAGCATCCGCATTTTGCAGCATCAGCTTGAAGCCGAATATAAAATTCTGTTGGCACAAAGCGGTGAAGAAGCGCTTAAAATGCTGTCTTATGCCATCCCCGAGATTATTCTTCTTGATATTCTCATGCCCGACATGGACGGCTACGCCCTCTACCGCAAAATTCGCCAACAACCAGAGCTCGGGGAAATCCCCATTCTCTTTGTAACCTGCCTTGAAAATCAGGAAAGCGAGGCCGAAGGTCTGGCCCTGGGTGCCAGTGACTACATCCACAAACCCTTTCAGCCTGACTTGGTGCGTCTGCGGGTTAAAAACCATCTGGCCCTGCACGATCAACGGAAATTACTGCTCAGGAAAAATGCACAGCTTGAAAAATTGAACATCCAGCTCCAGCAGACCACCGCTCAAGTCAAGCTGCTTGAAGGAATTATTCCAATATGTTCTTATTGTCACAAGATCCGCGACGATCAGAATATCTGGAAGCAGCTGGAAATGTATATCTGCGAACATTCTGATGCCTGCTTCAGCCATGGCATCTGTCCCGATTGCCTGGCAATTCAACGCCAGAGCATCAAAAACAAGCAGAAATCTAAACCTGATTCCATGTGAGTTGCTGTGAAAATACTGATCGCCGAAGATGACAAAATTTCACGCAAAATGTTGTGCAAAATTTTCAGTGAGCAGCAGGATGAAATTTTCGCCGCCGTTGATGGCCACCAGGCTTGGGACATTTTGCAAGAGCCCGCGCATCCGCGCCTGCTGATTCTCGATTGGTTGATGCCGGGCAAAAGCGGCGTTGAAATTGTCAACCAACTGCGTCAACGTGAAAATGGGCATGAGTACTACGTGATTATCCTGACCTCGATGGATCGCAATGAAGACACCATCTACGCCCTGGAGCAGGGCGCGAACGACTTTGTCACCAAACCCTTTGACACCGGTACTCTGCGGGCACGGGTTAATGTTGGCCGCCGCGTCGTTGCCCTGCATGAAACCCTGAATGAAAAAATGCGCCTGCTCACAGAGGCCAACGCCACCATTTCGCGTTTAGCCTCAACCGATGAGCTGACGGGATTGTACAATCGGCGTTTTTTCAACCAGGCCCTGGAAAAAGCTATCAGTGCCGGTCAACGCCACCACCTGAACGCGGCCTTGATTATGGCTGATCTTGACCATTTCAAGCGCGTGAACGATGAGCATGGTCACGACTGTGGCGACCAGGTGCTGAAAATTTTTGCCACGACCCTGCGTGCGACTATCCGCCAGGAAGATATTGCGGCTCGCTGGGGCGGCGAGGAATTTATTCTGTTGTTGCCCCACACGCCCCTGGTCGGGGCTCAAACCCTGGCAGAACGCCTGCGGCAGAGGTTTACCCAGGAATGTCGTGATCAAACATCCCTTGCGGTCAGCGCCAGTTTTGGCGTGACCGAGATTCTCCCCGGTGAAAAGAGCGCGCCGGTATTGCTGCGTGCCGACCAAGCACTGTATCGCGCCAAAGACGCCGGGCGTAACTGCGTCGTCAGCGTCGCGCAAAAGGATGAAATTAAATGGCCCAGCTAACCCTGGATAAACTTGAACCCGGCATGAGACTCACCGCCGACGTTTGCGAC
>JAACTI010000132.1 GCA_009993495.1 Deltaproteobacteria bacterium
CTCCGGCAAAGGGGGTTTGCAGCCCCTGGCGCCAGGAACTGCGATAAAGCTCCAGGTGCTGGCTCAAACTGAGCCCCGTGAGCAGGCTTTCACAGTAGGCCAGCGCGTCTTCATCGTAAAACAGCCCCTTAACCAAGGCCGCAACCGCCAAGGCCAAAGCGGGTGGCAGGCTGTCGGGTGTCCTTAATTCCAATTGGGGGCGCAAACGAACCTCGGGAAAGAGCGTCGAAAGATGCAGCTCCCAATCATTTAAACACGCAACCTCGCCTTTGGCGCCCTGCTCAATAAATTGCTGAAAAGTGACACGTTGATCTGTCATATCAATTAAACCCGGCGCACGTTGCAAGAAGTAGAGCGGCGCCGCCAGGGCATAATCGACATAATCGGCGAGGCTGGCATTTTTTTCAAGGAAAGCGGGAATCAGCCCACAACGATCGGCATCGGTGCGTGACCAGATTTCCCCCCGAACCGATAGCACGCCCGCAGGGGCGCCATCAAGCAGAGGCGAATTGGCGAACAGGGCATAGAATACCGGTGCCAACCATTGCAGAATGCGCAATTTTCGCACACAGTCGGCCTCGTCCAGATAATCGAGGTTAACCTGGGTGCCGGCGGTTTGTTTCATCATGCGCTGCCCCATATCGCCGGTCTTCAGCATATAGGGCCCCATGATGGCGTAGCGTTTTTTGGGTAACCAGTCGATTTGATTCAGGGGGGTGAAGGGTTGAATGCCAAATCCAATCAGACAGAGCCCCAGTTCTGCCGCCGGAACGCTGATCTGATCAACATAGCGTTTCAGATCACGGCGATTGCAGTGCAGATCGCAACACAGGCGCCCCGAAAGTTCAAGCTGTCCGCCCGGTTCGAGGGTTATGGAAGAACGTTTGCCCTGCAAGCCGATCAGCGCATCATCATCGTAAATTCCTTGCCAGCCCGCGAGACCTTCGAGGCGCGCCAGCATTTCACGAATCCGGGCGTAATCGGCGGCCTCGCCAGTTGCAGCATCAATCACCAACTTTTCGCTCTCAAGGCCAATACCCCATTGTTCGCGTGGACGTCCACCCTTGCGCAGGCTGGCGTGTAAATCATCCCGAGAAGTGATGGGCTGTGAGGTCGCCTGTTGCATCGATTCAGCTGGCCTCATTCGCGATCACCGCACAGCGGTCAACCGAACACAGATAGGCCCCAATCGCTTGCGCCAAAGTTTTGAAAACCTGGGTAAATTCCTTCTCATCCATTTCGAGCAGGGTGACGCGAAAGCCGCGCTCATCGGTACAGAACGAAGAAATCGGCACCACGCAAATACCGGTTGAGGCCAGCAGGTAATAAACGAAACGTTTATCCAGGCTGGTGCCGGGCGCGGCAACCAATTCTTGCACCATGGCGCGAACTTCGTGGTTTTCAATCGCCAGAGTCTGCTGGTCATTCAGCAGCCCGCGATCGAAAACCACACTCATATAGAAGGCGCCATTGGTACGATTGACCTTAATTCCGGGCACGTCTTTCAGCAGCAGGTAGGCAATGTTGGCATACTTTTCATAGCGCGCCTTGCGTGTTGCCAGATAGAGGGGATACTCGGGATGACTCAGAATGAGCGGTATCGCCTTTTGTGGCAGGGTGGTCGAACAAACTTCGACCATTTTTGAATTAAGAATGCTCTGCACGTACTGGGCAAAAACCGGATCTTTGTCAGCGTTGTAGACTTCAATCCAACCACAGCGCGACCCCGGCCAGGGCAGCTCCTTGCTGATACCCTTCATGGAAATCGCCGGCAGATCACCAATCAGATCAGAAATTGGTCGGGTCGAAGTGCCGTTGTAACACAGGTTATGATAAATTTCGTCGCAGATCAGAAACAGATCGAATTCTTTACAGATAGCAACAATTTCTTGCAGAATCCGTTCGGGATAAACCGCCCCTGTCGGGTTGTCGGGATTGATCACCAGGACGCCGGAAATCGACGGGTTGTATTTAATCGACAGGCGGAGATCATCCAGATCAGGATACCAGTGATTGTCGGGATTCAGCCGATAGGTCACCGGTTTTTGCCCGGCATGGGCTCCTTCGGCTGAGGAGTGGGTCGAGTAGGTCGGCGAAGGCCCGATCACCCGTGCCTCGCGCCGCAACATCCCGTAGACTTTTTGAATCGCATCGCCCAAACCGTTGAAAAAGATAATATCCTCCGCCGTGATCTGGGCTTTGCCGCGGGCATTGGTCTGCTCGGCAAGAAACTTGCGCGTTTCGAGTAAGCCCTTGGTGGCGCAATAGCCGTAGGAACAATCTTTCATCGCCAGATCGGCAACGATTTCTTTCATCCACTGGGGAATTTTTTCACCCTTGGCAATCGGATCACCAATATTTTCCATATTGGTTTTCAGACCAAAGCGATTCATCTTCTCGGCAATCTCAACAATCGCGCGAATTTCGTAAGTCAGCTCACCAGCTCCAATGTGAACAATATTGTTGCGCATTTTAAGTCTCCAAAACAGAAAAAAGGCCATGGACGACGCTGTCCATGGCCTTGAGGTGGTTAACTTATCCCTTTGCAGCTTCGTCCTCAGGGACGATGGACAGGTGGTCGGCGGTCGATTGCCGCCGCAAACGCTCGTGCTGCCGCTGCGGTGTTCAGCATATATTTTTCTCCATCCTCTGCAAAAGTGGGTTTGTCAAATAGCACAGTGTCTTTTTTCTGTCAATCTTTTCGTAGGGGCGATTCACCCATGGCCAGATCTCGGCTATAGACCAAGCGCTACCGCCCCAAAAAAAAGGCTCCCGATCTGGTTCAGCATCGGGAGCCTTTAATTGTTTAAAAAAACGAAGTTTTATTTGTCACTGCCGCAATCGGCCTGCATTGCCGCCAGTTTTTTGTATAAATCGTAGCGCGTAATGGTTTCTTTGCTGCTGCGGGCCATGAGTTCGGCGGCCTGCTCCGGATTGGCCTTTTTCAGCACGCGGAAACGATTCTGGTTGTTGGCAAACTGCTCGAAGCTGATTGTCGGATCCTTGCTGTCGAGCTGGAGCGGATTCTCGCCTTGTTCGGCGCGACGCGGATCAAAGCGGAACAGGGGCCAGTGCCCGGAAGTGACCGCCTCTTTGCAGTTATCGACCGCCTTGGTCATGTCAATGCCATGGGCGATGCAGTGGCTGTAAGCGATAATCAACGACGGGCCGTCGTAAGCCTCGGCTTCGGTCAGCGCCTTAACCGCTTGGGCCGGGTTGGAAAGAGCAATCCGGGCAACATAAATGTTGCCATAACTCATAGCAATCATCGACAGATCCTTCTTCGGCATTTTCTTGCCGCCAGCGGCAAACAGCGCCACGGCTCCAGTCGGAGTCGACTTGGACGCCTGGCCACCGGTATTGGAGTACACCTCGGTATCGAGCACCAGCACATTGACGTTTTCACCCGAAGCAAGCACATGGTCAAGGCCGCCGTAACCGATATCATAGGCCCAGCCGTCACCACCGATGATCCACACCGATTTCTCGACCAGGTAGTCGATATTCACCAGCAGCGGTTTGGCGGTTTCGTGCGTACAGGCCCCCAGGATCTGGCGCAGTTGAACCAAGCGCGCGCGTTGCGCCTCGATCCCTTCCTGCGTTGTTTGGTCGGCATTGAGAATCTCGCGCTTGAGATCCGCCGTGCCTTCGCAGGCTTTGCAACCACATTCCATATTGGAGATCAGCAATTCACGGGCATATTCAGTCGTTTTATTCACCGCCAGACGCATACCCATGCCGAATTCGGCGTTGTCTTCGAACAGCGAGTTACTCCAAGCCGGGCCGAGGCCGTCTTTGCGTTTCGTCCAAGGCGTCGTTGGCAAATTGCCCCCGTAAATCGATGAACAGCCGGTGGCGTTGGCGACCACCATCCGGTCACCAAAAAGCTGAGAAACCAATTTCAGATGCGGAGTCTCGCCGCAGCCGGCGCAAGCGCCAGAGAACTCAAACATGGGCGGCAACAGCTGGCTCCCCTTCAAGGTGCTGCGATTGACCAACGCTGGCTCGGTGTCGGGCAGACCGAGGAAAAACTCCCAGTTCTGCGCTTCGGCTTCGCGCAGCGGCGCCTGAAAGGTCATATTGATGGCTTTGCGGCCTTCTTCCGTCTTGCTCTTGGCCGGACAGTTATAAACGCAAGCGCCACAGCCGGTGCAATCTTCGGCGGCAACCTGGAGCGTAAAGAGTTTGTCCTCCATCTCTTTGCCCTTGGCCGCGCACGACTTAAAGGTTGCGGGCGCGCCCTTAAGCTCGGACTCGGCGTAAATCTTCATGCGAATGGTAGCGTGGGGGCAGATAAATGAGCAGATACCGCACTGGATACAGGTTTCTTTGTCCCACACCGGGATATTCACCGCGATGTTACGCTTTTCGTAAGCGGCGGTGCCGGTTGGGAAGGTGCCGTCAGCGGGCATGGCCGACAGGGGCAGTTCGTGACCAAGGCCATCAATAATCTTGCCGAGGGTCTTCTGCACCATCTCCGGGGTACCGGCCCACTTGCCGATCTGCATTTCAATGGTGCTATCAGCGCTCGCCGGAACAGCAACTTCCTGAATGTTTTCAAGGGCGGCATCTACCGCCTGCTTGTTCATATTGACAACTTTTTCGCCCGCCTTACTGTAAGATTTAACAATGGCATCCTTGATCTGCTTAACCGCCTGGACTTCGGGCAGAATAGCCGAGATTTTGAAGAAAGCCGTCTGCATAATCACGTTGATCCGCGCGCCAAGACCGAGTTTTTCACCCAGGCGAATGCCGTCAATGACGAAAAATTTAAGTTTTTTGTCAATAATTTGTTGCTGCACATATTTCGGCAGGTGCGCCCAGATTTCATCTTTGCCGTAAGGAGCGTTAAGCAAAAAGGTCGCGCCCTCTTTGGCATTGCGCAGCATGTCGTACTTCTCAAGGAAGGAGAAGTTGTGACAGGCGACAAAATCGGCCTGTTGAATCAGATAAATGCTCTTGATAGCCTGTTTACCGAAACGCAGGTGACTGGTGGTCAGGCTGCCGGCCTTCTTGGAGTCGTAGACGAAGTAGGCCTGGACCTTGTAATCGGTACAATCACCAATGATCTTGATCGAGTTTTTATTCGCACCAACAGTGCCGTCGGAACCGAGGCCATAGAACATGGCCGCATAGCCGTCGAAGGGCACCAGATAGTCGGGATCAAAATCGAGGCTTTCGCCGTTAATGTCGTCTTTGAAGCCGACAATGAAATGGTTTTTCGGCTTGTCGAGCAGCATGTTGTCAAGCACCGCCTTACACATCCCGGCGTTGAATTCGAAAGAGCCAAGACCGTAGCGGCCGCCGACAATGGAGGGATAGCCGGCAAAGGACGTGTAACCATCGACCATCCCCTCACCGATAGCCGTGCGCACCGCCTGATAAAGCGGTTCGCCGATGGAGCCGGGCTCTTTGGTACGATCGAGAACGGTGATTTTTTTAACCGTCTTCGGCACGACCTTGCAAAACTCTTCCGTCGGAAAGGGCAAAAACAGGCGGATCTTGATTAAACCAACCTTTTCGCCCTGAGCGTTGAGGTGAAGGATGAGCTCTTCCATGGCGTCACAGCCGGAACCCAGCATCGCGACAACGCGCTCGGCGTTAGGGTCACCAACATAATCGATCAGCTTGTACTGACGCCCAACGCGCTCGGCGAACTTGTCCATCTGCGCCTGGAGGATTCCCGGCACCTTCTTGTAGTAAGCATTAGCAACTTCGCGACCATGGAAGTAGACATCGGGGTTCTGGGCGGTGCCACGCATTTCAGGATGATCCGGCGACAGCCCGCGCTGACGATGTGCCGTCATCAGATCATCGTCGATCATGTGGCGCATATCATCATAGGTCAATTCTTCAACCTTCTGCACTTCGTGGGAGGTGCGGAAGCCATCAAAGAAGTGCAACACCGGTACGCGCGACTCAAGGGCCGTCGCCTGGGCAATCAGGGCAAAGTCCATGACCTCCTGAACGCTATTGGAGCAGAACATGGTCCAACCGGTCTGGCGGCAGGCCATAACGTCGGAATGGTCGCCAAAAATCGACAGTGCCTGGGCGGCAATGGCTCGCGCTGAAACGTGAAAGACCGTCGAGGTCAGCTCGCCGGCAATCTTGTACATATTGGGGATCATCAACAACAGACCCTGGGAGGCCGTAAAGGTGGTGGTCATGGCCCCGGCTTGCAAAGAGCCGTGCACAGCACCGGCAGCACCACCTTCGGACTGCATTTCTACGACTTTAGGGATGGTCCCCCAGATATTCTT
>JAACTI010000064.1 GCA_009993495.1 Deltaproteobacteria bacterium
GAGCGGTTGCCAGACGTCAGCCCGGAACGGGCTGTCGTAGCCTGAACACGTCGCAGTCGATGGGCTGACATCTGACAACCCTTAACCATTGCGGTCAGTCATTGTGGACACTTTGTACGTCTGCTTCGCCTAACTAAGGCGGACACCGTGGTTGGCTTGTTCATTCAATATCTAGAAAATCAAAGCGACCGACCCGTAAAAGATTTTCTCTGGCTCGTTCCGCATTTTCACAAACCTGAGGTTCCTCAGCATTCAAGCCAGCCCTTAGAATGGGCTTGGCCTCGTCGGCTGAAATGTACATATGTGAGCCTTGGTTCATTGCATCCGTGATTTTCGCAAAGCACTCAACGACTAATGACAGATAATCTGGAAGCAGTTTGTTTAAGGTTTTGACCTCCATGGAAAGGCCCACATCCTTCCCGCGCCCAAGATCGAGAATCTTCGAGTAAGAGCGCAAACGCCACTCTGGGTCGAAGCATTCCGCTTCCAGCCAAAAGGTGAATTCCTGAAGTTCCTTCGACTCAGCGACTTCAAGACGCCAATCGAAATAGTCGATGGCGCGGTCGGTCAACACTTGTTCCAAGTGTTTTCCGCTGTTTCTAAATAAGCGGCCGACATGGTCAAAAAGATGTGCCCAACGTTTGCGATCATCGTTGGTCTTGTCGTAAAAATGCGCCAGCAGGCTTTCATTCCCCGTCAGGGGGTAGACTTGCCAAAGGTAGTAGGTGAATAGGTGCTGGCCCAGTCTGTCGATAAGCTCCTTGCCGCTGTCTTTTTCTGCCGTCAGGATATTGAGGTTCTCTATTGCGTGTTCAAACTCACCCCGCAGAATTTCAAACGCCAGCTTGACCGGTCGATTAAAACGGATATAGCTGCCGAAGGCATCCCGCCAAACAGATTGATTTGCCTGGGGGAAAAAGATTTCTCGTTGCCGGGCGGCCCAATCCCGATTGAGGGTGCAGAGGTTTCCGAAATGCATCCCCAATAGCGCATGTTCAGGTCGGGTTAACGGGATTTCAGCATCCTCGGCTATACGCTTTGTGAGGATGTCGGTCACTTCCGGCAAATGATCTTCCGGTAACTGACGGCAAACCCAGAAGCCGAAATTGACAAGAGATTCGAGCGCCCGACTGCGGGTATTGTTTATGGCCTCGGTAATAGGATCGTCACGGTTAAGCAGTACCGGTCGATCGTGGTCGAGCCGCCAGTCAAACTGACTGCACGCTTGTCGGAGCAGAGCGGCAAGGCCGTCCCTTGCGGCAATTGGGGTATCCGTTTCCTTGTTCACACAGGCGTCAATAAAATCAACCACGGCCCGGCGCGAGCTGCCCCAGTCGGGATGGTCGCGTGATTCGTCTCGCGGCTCGGGTTGTCCTTCCACTCGCGCCGTGTCCGAATGCGACAAGACCCACGCACAGAACTCAATCCACTGGTCCAGTTTGTCGAAGCCCTTTTCCTTGACGAGTTCGAGCATGGCCTTGAGCATGGCTGCAACATAGACTGGCCGAGCAATCCTGTCACGGTTCGCCAGCCAAAAAGCCAGTCGCTCGCCATTTGGCACAATCTTCTCTTTGAACAGGGACTGAAAGACGCCAGCAAGCGCGGGGATATTGACCTCAACCAGCCAATTGTCCTTGTCCCGATGCTCCTCGTTCCAGTCGTTCAGATAGGTCAATAGCTCCTCATCCGTGAAGCTCTCGATATCCTCGGCGGACTTCGGGCTCCGATAGCTGACCGAGCCGCTGGTTACCCCGCCATAGGGTGAGTAGCTGTCATCGGTAACAGCTTCAGCCTGGGCTTCACCTTCCAGCTCATCGAAATAACGTCGGGCATCCCCGCTTAGCAGTGCCGTGAATGGGCGTAGCTGCATGCGATGAAAGTAGCGCTGACGTTGTTGAAAAGCCTCTTCACTGTATCGGTCACCCATCCATTCACGAAAATCCTCTTTCGGAGGCCCGCTGAGAATGGCGTCGAAAATCACTTTTCGTTCGTCCTCACTGAGCAAGCGGGAGCCAAACTGTTCACTGGCCTTGCGGATCATCAATTGGAATTCGTAGTGATGCTCCCATTTGGGATAGTCATCGTGACCGAGAATTTGCTCGCGTATCCATGGGAGGGTCTGGTCATTTGGGTGTGATGCGTAAAGGTGCTGCCGCAGACGCTTGAACACCTTCCAGCGATGATTTCGCAATGCCTGATCCAGGGCGTCAATGGATTCAGGGGCTTTGTCATAGACCTGCTCACAGGCATAGGTCAGTGTCTGCACCAGCGTTTCTTTCGCATCCTGATAGTCTCGATCCGGCTTATCCAGCCTCCGACACCAGATTTCCGAATAGTCCTGTTCGCTCCCTTTTTCGAAATTTTCCGGATGCATTCCCAGACGGATCATGCTTGCCACCACGTCAATCAGGGTGCGGGAAACTAGATAGGGCGCACGCTGAGCCAAGGGGCGAACGCCATTTTCAAGGATTTGTTGATATTCCCATTGATGAAAGCGCGGGATGGTTTCAAGTGCGGTTCCCGAAGCATTGGGATTATTTTTGCGGAGCAGCTGTTTTTCTCGCGCTCTTGGATCCTCCCGAAATGGGATAAGCATTTTGACTAGCACTAGTGCCTCGTCAATATTGCCTTGGCTGGCCCAATGCTGGAGTAGCTCCGGATAATTATGAGCAAAAAACTGATTTTCAAGTTCCGTGTATTCAACGAGCTTCGGGAGTAACCTTGCGGAGGCTTGACCTTCTAATCGAAGGGCGATTGCTAAGATATCGTCATACACGCGTGGGTTATCTGTTTTTGGCAGCGCAAGCACAATATCAATTGTCTGATCTATAGCTTCCTCTGCGACTTTCACCAGATAGGCCAGCTCAGGCCAATGAGGATATTGCACATAGCCGTCAGGAAGCTGTTTCACCCCAGGTGGGTTGCTAAAATAGCCACGCTCGTGCAATGGGCCTACCCACAAGGGATTATTGAGCTTAGAGAAAAAGTACTGTCGGTCCGTTTCTTTTTTAACGGACGACAGAACTTTTTCTATCATCTCATTGGTTGGTTGCGTCCAGAATTTCATTCAAAGCCTTTAATCGCTCGTATTGACTGCTGGCAGCGATGTAGAGATAGCCATCCAGACAGTTAAAGTGCTTCACCAAATCATCGCTGGTTTCTGCCCGAAAAGATTTATCTCGAAGATGGGCATGGCCAAGAAACCAGTCTTTTGCGGCCTTCCACTCGGAAAGGAAATTGCCTGGAATCTTCTCTTTATCGGAGTAGTCAAGGAATGTGCTGAAAAACAGGCCGTCCGCCTCCGAGCTTCTTAAACGACCAGATTGGTGTTCTTCAATCAGGGTGGTGATTCTTTGACATACCTGTATGGGTATGAGATGACCGTACTCAACCACTTCCGGCGGCAGATTTTCACTGATCCGCCATTCGTCCCGCCAATCACACTGTAGTTTGTCGATATGTTGCTGGTATTGAACTCGTTCCGACTTGATACCAGCAACAGTCGACGCAAGGCGATTCATCAAGTCTCTTCCGGCGTGGGCGACAAAAGAAATGTATCCAGAGGGTTTCTGACTTAAGAGAATTGCAGCACCTTTATAGGCTTCGGCAAACACCGGCAAACGGAGGCCATCATTCAGCCACTCATAGACTCTCTGTTGTTCAATATTTAGTGCCATACGCATCAACAGCTATTCGACGGGGTGAATATCATATCCGATTACACCCCAGTCGTCGGCCTAGTGTCCGCTCTGCGACTACAGCGTTCATTCGACTGGTTCGAGTGAAAGACTACTTTGGCCGATTATGTAGACAGCTCGATTATGTGGACTATCGGAGGTGGCATGTTTCGGACGCCATGCGCAGCGTGGTTCTACGACGATTGA
>JAACTI010000065.1 GCA_009993495.1 Deltaproteobacteria bacterium
AGCGCAGGCGGGATGGGTTTCCCCCCCTGGTGGATTTCCGCTTTGAAAGGGGGCGCCTCGGATGGGGGGGTTCCAAGGGGGGGAAACCAAGGCGGGGGAAACAGCATGAGCCGACACCGCCCGCCGCGCCTGAAGGGAGCCGTAGGCGACCGTCGATATGCCGGAGTTTACGGAGGCATTCCGCATAGGGGGCGTTGGCGTGAACTGTGCTGCCGATAGGCAAGCAGCGGGCATGACAACGCGGGGGTATTGGCGGGTACAAGGCCGGGATACTCAATAGCCGATCGCACGGCCAGCCACGCAGCACCTGGCGTGTTTTGTGCCTCAAAGCACAAAACATGACAGGTGCGGGGACCGCGTAGATACCGAGCCGCGATAGCGGCGAGGGCCGGGGCAAGGCAGCTAAAACAATAGGAAAATCAAGGGGTTTGTTGGTTTCTCGATTCTAGAGATGTGACCCCTCCGCCCGATTCTATTTTCGCGGTCTGCCATGGCGGGCTCGAGATGCTCCGCCCCTCTGTAAGCACAGAAATAATAATTCCAAAGCAAGCTAAAGCCGCGTACCCCCCCCATACCAGCTTCGAGTAATCAGGCCAGAGAATGAAGCGAAGACAAACACCCAATTCATATGCAAGCACGCAAAGGGCTATATTGATTGGATTACTTCTGTTTGACCTTCCCATAAGGGTTAACACGACGATAGGGCCAACCACTAACGAGAGCAACAAGTACCATCCCTCAGCAAAAGAAAAGAATGCTGTACTACAGATGCCGTTCCAAAGCCCGGCCCCTACAGATAAAGCAATACTCGCATACAAACGCCAGACACCGTAACCGCTTTTCTCATGCTCCGGCAAACAATCACAAAGCAAGTGTTTCTTGAATGGAAAAAAGGGAGTGGCTGCGAGAATAGCAACTACAGAGGGAACAAGTAGAGCTAACCTCGAAACATGCACTTCTGGACCGAGCGAATGCATCCATTTCATTGAAAAAAGCGAGACTGTTGGATGAAAAGAGGAGGTTGTGGATGGAAAAAAAGGTGCCGTTGACAGCACAACTAGAATCACAAATACTACACGTTCATAAACAGATGTTCGCCTAGAGCTAATCCTATTCACTTGCTGGTCTCCACGGCGAAAATTCGTCATCTGGATACGCAACGGGGTGATCAGGATGTGGAGGAATAAAGCGCCCCGCCTCATCGTCACCCCAGCCGGGCCATAACCTGCCACCATGCGTACCAATAATTCCTCGAATTCGCTCGCGTTCGCTGTCGCGAATTTCCTTACACTTCTGCTTCAGGGTATATTTGCAATTATATGAAGGACTTGGGCGAGGCTTTGACTTGCAAGGACAAGAGCGGTTCATCTTCGCTTTAACCTCAACGAGTTTAGAACGGAGCGTCCACCAACGCGTAAACGATACCTCTTCAATGGAACGTTCCCAACGCCCACTGCCCGGCGGCAACACCATAGTATAATTATACTTTATGCTTTGCTTGACCGTGATGCGGCAGGTTCCCGAGCAATGAGTAGGAATCTTGTCTTCTATCTGCATCCCAAAGTGGCCATAGCAAAATGACAATGTCGTATCTGAGACCTCAAAATCTTGTGTATAACTCGTAATCCACCTAGAGCCCCATAATTTATCAACTTTGGGGTCTGCACACCTACTCCAGCCTTCAACACCCAACTCAATACAGTGAGGCCTCCCACTCCCATCTGGGAGCGTTTCTTCCACATCGTCAATCCCGTGGATCAAGCCAAGAATGTCCCATAACGAACAAGGATCATTGAGAACAAACGAATATAAATTCCGCCCTCCCCTCTCCCCAATAGGATCCCTATTCACCCACCGCCCGAGTTCTGGGTTGTAGTATCTCAGGCCGTAATATGGCACACCCGACGCGGTTGTCGTAGGGGTAGGTTGATTTTCTAGGCGTGAACATTGGGTGATCTGCCAGTTTTCCTGGGTGCAGGAATGGGTTGCTTCAAAAAAATCCCAGACGCGGTTTTTCGAGGGGGGGTGCGTTTTCCCCCGGCGCGGTGCATCTGCAGTTTGTGTGGTCATGAGCATGTACAAAAGAGTACAGAAGTGAGGCGGCTAAGGGAAGCGTTTTTTTCGAGATTTCCCGGCGGTTCCCGGGCCGCTTTGCAGGCGGTCTTCGGACTGCCTGAAGAGCGGGTCGCTAGTCGTCGGCATGTGGGTGCGTTCTGGCGTGAACGGCGCGAAGCTGCACGATGGATACATCGGTGTAGATTTGCGTGGTGTCGAGCCTGGCATGCCCCAGCAGCTCTTGAATGATGCGGATGTCGGCACCGTTCTCAAGCATGTGGGTGGCGCAGGAGTGGCGCAGCAGATGGCATGAACCGCTCTTGCCGATGTCGGCTTTGTCGATGGTGCGTTTCACCCAGTTGCCGACGTAGCCGGGCGAGAAGCGTTCGCCGTAGCCGCTAAGGAAAAGGGCGTGTTCGGCGATGTTGACGAGCAGCAGCGGCCGGGTGTGCTCAAGGTATTTCTCAACCCACTGCAGGGCCCGGCGGCCGACGGGCACGACGCGGTCTTTCTTCCCCTTGCCCCGCACGGCGAGGACGCCGCGCTCGCGGTCGAGATCCTCGTGATCGATCCGGACCAGTTCGCTTCTGCGGATCCCGGTGGAGTAGAAGAGTTCGAGCATGGCGCGGTCGCGGATGCCGAGCGGATCGGTGATGTCGGGCACGGCGAGCACGGCGTCGACTTCGCCAACGGTGAGTGACTTCGGCAGGATCTTGTTCGGTTTGCGCGGCAACTCAAGATCGGCGGCAGGGTTGGCATTGAGCCGGTTGTTCTTGCAAAGCCAGGTAAAGAAGCCCTGGATGGCACCAAGCCGGCCGCGCTGGGTGGTCACACCCAGCGGCTTGCCGTCGGCCTTGCGGTAGCGGTAGAGCCAGCGCTGATAGCTCTCGAGGATCGGCCGGGTGATCTGCCCCGGTCGGTGCAGGTCGCGCTCCCCTGCCCATTGCAAAAAGGTGCGCAAGGCCCATTTGCGGGCCTCGATGGTGCGCCCCGAGTAGGCGCGCACTTCGAGCCAGACGAACCATTCGTCGATCTGGCTGGCCAGGGTGAAGGCGTCGCTGCGGTCGAAGCCGTCGGGCGTGGCCGCAAAGCCGCCTTTCTTGTCGGCGTAGCGGCGCATCTGACGGGCCTTGGCATAACCTCTCTGCGGTTGTTTTGCCATCTATGACTACGCCTCCACGAGGGCCACGGTTCCAGATGTGCGTTTCGGTAAGGTGGCAAGGTTGTCGTTAGACGTTGATTTCAGGGGACTTAACCTTGTCATCCGGTTTTGGCAAGGTGGGGTCAAGGTTGCCTTTTCGGGGGTCCGGGTTGTCGTCGTACACGCGGATTCACGAAGTTTCTCAACATCGAGCAGGCCGATTTTCGGGGTGGTGTCATCGGATTCGCTGGCGTCGACAAGCAGTTCGTAACGCATGGTGGAGCCCATGCCGCCATAACGCGGGACGATGATTTCAAGCTCCTGCAGGCGGATCAGGTGTCGCTTGACCTGGCTGTAGGTCCAGCCGGTCGACCCGCAGAGTTGACGGCGACTAAAAAGGGCAAGCTGCTGTTCGATGTCGTCACGGTTGCCGATGTCCCGGACCAGGGCCTTGATGTGGTCGAGCAGCAGCCGGGTCTGGGGCGGGAGCTCGTCGAGCGAGTGCCCCAGCAGTTCGGGGGCGATGCGGTTAGCCAGCTCGATGTCGTCGAGCGTGACGGTGATATAGGTTCCGTCCTCCGAGCGCTGAGCGCCGTCCTCTGCGATCTG
>JAACTI010000066.1 GCA_009993495.1 Deltaproteobacteria bacterium
CTCCCCAGGTTGGCGGTGAAGGAAACGCTAACGCCGGGGACCGGGGCACCGCTGGTATCTACAACTTTCGCACGGACCGAGACCGGCGTGGTGCTGCCGACAACGACACTGGTGTTTCCGGTTGTTAGACTCAGATTGCCGATGGTGACGTTGGCGGCAACAGTCAGATCAATCCGATCGGTAATTGATCGATTAGAGTGAAGGAAACAATCAAGTGCACCACTTGCCGCTACATTACCAGTCGTTAACTTTAGAGTACCGCGACCATTGGCGTCAGACGTAACCGTCGCTTGGTCTAATTGACCAAGGACCGAAGGGGACAGGCTAAAGTCGAGTTGTTCACCAGATACAGGCAGGTTATTGGCGTCAGTAAGATAAAATTCAAGGGCATATTCGTTGTTATAGCCTGAGGTGATCTGCTCTCCTTCGCCGGGACTCACGTAAAAATTAACCTTAGTCGGTGCGCCACTCACAAAGTCAACAAAATTATCGGGGCTAGTCACTCCATCAGAAATAACTGTAACAGTAGCTTTTCCAAGAATTGGTTCAGATGTGAGATTCGCAGATGCATATCCATCCACATTAGTTACTCCGGCAGCACTCTTGTCCCCGGAAAAACTACCAAGGTTAGTTTTAAAAATGACACTTTTGCCCGCCACTGGAGCACCAACAGTATCAATGACCCTGACCTTGACAATAGCACTGGACGTACCATCAGCAACGAGTTTTGCTGAGCCTAGTGTGACTTCAAGTTGATCGACAATTCCCGTAGTCGTGACGTCGGAGGTCGTCCCCCCCGTAGGAGTACCGTTGATAATAGCTCCATCCTGCGTGCCACAGCCACCTACAAACAAAAACAAAACCCCTGCCACTAAAAGAATAAATCGGCTCACGATGCAACTCCCTTCCTGCTTAGTATTCATAACCTGTCCTTAGCAAACGAAGTATAAACCAACACCCAGCATCAATCAAAACAGCGCAATCATACCAGATAATTTTTATTTTGAAAGCAAAAACAATGAGTTGCACAAACTCGGTGAAAAACTTAATAAAAATTCTTTTAAATCGAGGCTTCGTGTTAATTCCAGGGTAAGAACCATTACAGCCCTGGCGTTCCTTGCACGCAAGAGTGTGTTTAAAAATCGGCCCCCCCCTTCCCTCCAGAGGCTACTGAGACAAAAACGATGTGTCTAATCGCCAGACATTCCACCCCAGGCCCCGCGAAGATCTGAAATAAAGGTATTTACCATCCTGCGACCATTTAGGTAAATCATCACGGGATTCATTGGTTGTGACCTGCTGTGACAATCCGTCTTCGACCTTGAAGATATAGACATCACGTGTTTCCTGAATTTTGTCTGTGTAGGCAGGGTCATCTTTTGACAGGTTTTCCACTTCGGAAGTTTCCTTTACATAGGCAATATACTTCCCATCGAAAGAGATACTCGGGCTGAGACAGTTAGACTTGTCGTCCGCAATAATCTGGGTCATCATTGACCCGTCAATATTGCAGCTCCAGATCGTATCCAACCCCGTGCTTTCATCTTTCGCGGTAAAAATGATCTTTTCATTAGTGATCCACTGAGGTTCCTCACCCTGTTTCAACTGGGTGGGAAGTGAGCCGTTTTTCCCCATATACCAGACATAAGAAGAGTTTCCGTAAAGCTCGACCGACGAATAAAGAATCATCTCGCCATTGGGAGACTCTGACGGGTACGCGTAGGAAAACGCCGGTGACCCAATACGGGTAATTCCACCGTTACCGGTTGCCGAAGTTTTCCAGATATAGGAATCCTGATTCGATTGACCCAAACTTTTCTTCCCTTTATACGATACAAAGTAGACGTACCTGTTATCAGCCGAATAACTGGGTGAAGAATGGTCGTAATTCGTATTGGTCAGTCGCATTTTCCCAGTGCGATAAATCCATAAATCGGAACCGTTCTCGCTATCCTGATTATAAACACTGGCAAGAATCGAATAATCAGATCCTATGTCGTAATAACTGAAAAACTGGGCAAAGTTGGCGACCCGTTGCGGAGCCATGAGCGAATCTGAACCTTTATCAACCACACTTCTTTCGGCTTTTTCCTCGACAATTGTTTTAACAATTTCTACCTGACCGGTTTTAGCATCTACCTTTTCTTCAACCTTCACCGTCTCCACAACGCCAAAACGCTCCGGCTCTTTGGGCGGGCTCGCACAAGCACTCAATAAAAACACACAACCAGACAACAACAGTACCACTCGACTCATAGCATCCTCCATTAATAGATATAAGCTCATCAAAAACAGGCGTGAAACAACAGAATCACAGCCCCGCTTCGAAAAATTCCCAACGACCTGTGGGCACCACAGATCACTTCTACCCGTCGATTCACCCATCGGCCATCAGGATTACGGCTATCTGCAACCGGAATAGTTTCACCAAAGCCACGCGCGGTCATACACTGGAGCGAAATGCCAAATTTTTCATTCAGCCTTGTTGTCACGGCACGCGCACGACGCAGGGAAAGATTCTGATTATAATCCGCTGAACCAAAACTGTCGGTGTGACCGTCGATATAAACGAGATTTCCCGGATAATCCTTTATGCACTGAGCGGCTTTGGCAATTTCTGAATCATACCGAGATTCAACAATATCGCTGTCATAGGCAAAATCAATGTGCAATGTCAGTTTTGTCTGGCAACCATCAGCATCCACCGATGCTCCGATGACGGTATCCTTACAACGATCCCGATAGTCGAAAACGCCATCGTGGTCAGAATCAGCGGGGTAACCCCCAGCGTTAACCGGAACCCTCACCGGGGTATTCGGACATCGATCAACAGCATCAGCCACTTTGTCGCCATCGGTATCAGCAGGCAAAGCTTCGACTTTCTGCGGAACCGCAGTAATCTGTGCTGCAACAACCGGAGCCACGACCACAGGTCAAACCAAACTGCTAGGCAGGGCTGGCAGAGAATAGCAAGTTATTCCCCGCATCAGTAAAATTACGAAGATAACGAACATCCGCCCGGAGAGCAATTTTTTTTTAACTCCATCTACCCACAGATTCTGCGGAAGAGGCAAAAAAGGAACTGGCAGGGGAAACTTCTCCCCTGCCAGTGACGATAGCGGGCAAAAAAAACAGTTATTTTGTTTTTTTCTCGCCTATGGTGATCTGATCGGAAATCTTGGCGAATGTTTTTTCGCCGACACCTTTAACCTTTGTCAGCTCGGTAATCGCCTTGAAGGGCCCATTGGCCTCACGATAGGCAATGATACCAGCCGCAGTTTTTTCGCCAATCCCCTTAAGGGTGACAAGTTCGGCGACTTCGGCAGTATTGATATTGATTTTGGCTGCTTCGGCACAGGCCAGCTGCGCCGCAAACATGAAGGTCAGCAACAAACAAAAACACACGAGTTTCCGAGATAAAACTTGCATCAAATGCCTCCTTTGGAATTCGTTCCGCTATGGGGTTTACGGTTTTTCACGCACCGCTATCGTCCATTCCCCTCCTCCGATGTCCACCGGAAGAGCGTGAAAAAGCTAGCACAGCTTAAAATCGCTGTGAAGATATATTTTTTGATAAACCACAAATACCCGATGAGCACTTATCTTCCGCTGCTGGCATCTCCTCAGTCGGCAGCCTGAAAGTTGAGTAAAAGCGAGGCTTTTCGCCCCGCTGAGATTAAGAGGGGAAGAGCGAGGCCTGAAGTCACGGGGTCGCCAATGGAAGATTGCTTTTTCATCAGCTAAAAATATGCTGAAATTTTGGTAAAAAACCGGCAAAATTTTACCAAACTGCTATAGTTAGTTCCGTCACCTTTGCCCACAGAACACTATGGAGGACAATTATGCTGCCAACCTATCAAGGAATTCTCGTTGCGACTGACCTCAGCCCCCACGCCTCGCTGGTTTTTCGTCACGCGGTCATGCTGGCGCGTTTCCACAAGGCACCCATTTATCTGGTGCATGTGGTGCAGAAACTTGACAACTCGGCCCGTACTTATGTCGCAACTGTGCTCGGCGAAGAAAGCCTTAATCGGCTTGAAGAAGATCATCAAAAAGAAGCCCTGCAAACCATTCGCCAGAAGATTGTCGACCTGGCCCAGGCAGAGTTAGCCGGATTTCCCGAAGATCAGGCAAGGTTCAGCGAAGTCGAGGTACGCATCGGCAATCCCGTCGAACAGATTCTAGCCGCCGTCAAACAACATCAGGCGGATGTGATTGTTATGGGAACCCACAGCAAGGGCAGGATTGAGCACAGCTTTCTGGGCAGCGTCGCCGAAAAGATTATTGCCCGAGCCGTTTGCCCGACCTTTGTCGTGCCCTTACCCAAAGACTGATGGCTCAGGCAGAACCACAGATGGACACAGATGAACATGGATAAAATCTGTAGAAATCTGCGTTCATTTATAGTTCAAAATATTCGTATCTATTCAGATTTTTTTCTGTTCGGGTTCCTTTACAATCAAAATGCTTCTCGCGCCAGCCGCAAAGAAGGACTAAAAACGGGGAGAAAGCAAAATATTGGTCTCAATTCAAGCCATAAGACCTTGGGGTTTTCTCTGTGGCTCTGCACGAGACGAGCATTTCAACTGTTTAGCAAAAGTGTCTGGTCTGGCTGAGCTGTTACGCTTTTGTTATAAAAATCTGTGTTTATCTGTGGTTACGCCTTGTTTTGTGGAGCACCAATAACGGATTGTTCAAACCAGGAGATTTTCATGCCCGACCCGACGAATTTGCCCGCCTGGCAGGCTTTGCAGACGCATTTTGACCAGTTAAACCGGCAGACGACGCGCAGCCTTTTTGCCGCGGATCCGCATCGCTTTGCGAAATTCAGCTGTCAGCTTCATGATCTGCTGTGCGATTTTTCCAAACAGCTGCTGACCGAACAAACCCTCGATCTGCTCGCTAGTCTGGCCGACCAGGCGGGCCTTAGGGCGAAAATTGAAGCTCTTTTCACGGGTGAAAAAGTCAATATCACCGAGCAGCGCGCCGCCCTGCATACCGCTCTGCGCAGCCCGGCGGAGACTCTGGTGCGAGTCGATGGGCGGGATGTCATGCCCGACATTCAAGGCGTTTTGCAGCAGATGGATGCATTTTGCAACCGGGTGCGCAGCGGGCAATGGCGGGGATACACTGGCCGCCCCATAACCGATGTCATCAATATTGGCATTGGCGGTTCGGATCTCGGCCCCCTGATGGTGGTTGAAGCCCTGAAGCCCTATGCCGGCGACGGACTGCGCAGCCATTTCGTGTCCAACGTCGATGCCAGCCATTTGGTTGAAGTGCTGAAAAAAATCACTCCAGAAACCTGCCTCTTTTTGATTGCCTCAAAAACCTTCACTACCCAGGAAACCCTGACCAATGCCCATTCGGCACGGCGCTGGTTTCTGGAACAGGTCAAAGACGAGCAGCAGATTGCCCACCATTTTGTCGCGATTTCGACCAACCGCGCCAAGGTCGTTGAATTTGGCATTGATCCGGCCAATATGTTTGCATTTTGGGATTGGGTCGGCGGGCGTTATTCCCTGTGGAGCGCCATTGGCCTGTCCATTGCCCTGGCCGTTGGCATGGAGAATTTCCGCGCCCTGCTCGCCGGGGCTCACCAGATGGATGAACATTTTCGCCACCGCCCCTGGCGGCAGAATATTCCGGCCCTCATGGGGCTGATTGGCATCTGGAACGCCAATTTCCGGGGGGCCGAATCTCAAGCCATATTGCCTTATGATCAGTACCTGCATCGTTTTCCGGCCTATCTGCAACAAGCCGACATGGAAAGTAACGGCAAACGTGTGCGCAACGACGGCAGCGCCCTTACCACCAGCAGCGGGCCCATTATCTGGGGCGAGCCGGGCACCAACGGCCAGCACGCTTTTTACCAGCTGATTCATCAGGGCACACGCCTGATTCCCTGCGATTTTCTGGCGGCAGTCACCAGTCACAATCCCCTGGGAGCACATCACCACATTTTACTTTCCAATATGCTGGCCCAAAGCGAAGCCTTGATGACGGGGAAAACCGCCGCAGAAGCCGCCCAGGAGATGCAGACCGCCGGTCTGAGCCCCGCCGAGGTTCAACGCCTGCTGCCCCACCGCGTTTTCCCCGGCAACCGCCCGAGCACCACCCTGCTCTATCGCCAACTCGACCCCCAAACCCTGGGGATGCTGATTGCCCTCTACGAGCATAAAATTTTCGTGCAGGCGGCGATCTGGGATATCAATCCCTTCGATCAATGGGGCGTTGAACTGGGGAAACAACTGGCGCAGAAGATTCTGCCCGAACTGGAGCCCGGCACTCCCATTGGTGACCATGACTGTTCAACCCGAGGCCTGATCGAGCGGATTCGGCAACTGCAGAGTTAAACCTTCAGTTTGATTCCCGAACTTGTCAGTTCGATGCGCTGCTCCTTGTAGAGCGTCCCCGCTGCGCGTTTGAACTGTTTTTTGCTCAAACCCAGCAGCCGCCGAATCTCTTCGGGCGAGCTCTTGTCGTGCAGGGGCAGATAACCGCTGCTCTCAAGAGCTTGCAGCAGCTTCTGCCGCCCCAGATCAATTCCGGCGCGGCCCCCCGGATTGAGACTGAGATCAACCTTGCCATCCTCACGCAGGCGGGCGACATAACCAGTTAGCTGCTGCCCCGGCTGGGCGTGGGCTAATTCGCCAGCGTAAACCAGGCCTTCGTGGCGGCCATTGATAATCATTTTGATTCCCAGTTCGGTCGAGCGCCACACCATCAACGCAACCGGCTGGCCAACCTTTAACCCGCGGGGCGCTTCGAGAAAGTCATCAATCCGGCAGGAACCACACAACTGGCCCTCAGCGTCGAGTTCCACCCGCACCAGCGATCGTTCGCCTGCTCGGGGGCGAAAGGGAATTTCATCGTAGGCAACGGGCAGTTCATAACCGCGCCCCAGATCAAAAAGGATTCCCTGGGGCAGAATTTTTTTAACCCGCAGGGCCGCAAATTCACCAACCTGTGCCAAGGGAAGGCGCAGACTGGCGCGCAAGTCTTTTCCCGGCCGGCCCAGGATAAAGACGTTCAGGCTGGCATGCGGGACTACGAGTTCATTGAGCTCGCTGGCCGGCAAAAATGCCGGGCCAAGGGAGGTCTCAAACCAGGCACCACGCTGGTCAATGTGGGTAACAATCAGTTGGTTGAGCTTGCCGGAAAACACTTCATTTTGCATGACGGAATCCTTTATTTGACAG
>JAACTI010000067.1:0-400 GCA_009993495.1 Deltaproteobacteria bacterium
TGATTGGCACGGGCCTCGCAGAAACCGCCTCCGGGCTTGTTGGAGCTGAAGCAGCACTTACTTTCGGAGGAATTTCGGTTTTTGCGGCAACCCAAGTAACCTGAACACTGTTATCGGCGGACAGAACCTTATAATCAGGAACCAGGCCCTTTTCTGTGTCAAAAACAAACCGTAACTTATCTGCATAAGGGCCAACTCGCAGTTGCGTGAAACCCTCAGCCAGATCGTATTTCATAATTCGATCGGCCAACTCCACACCAAAAAGATCAACAACCAAGCGCTTGGGGGTTTCAAGTTCAAAATATTTCAGGCGGGAAAAACCGGCAGAGGTAGTGATATCGACTGTATTTTTGTCGACTGTCACCGCGGCTGAACTGACCTTGGCAGCTTTGTCGGCAGC
>JAACTI010000067.1:464-3844 GCA_009993495.1 Deltaproteobacteria bacterium
TTTTCGGCCGCAGCCTTGTCGGCAGCAGCTTTAGCTGTAGCTGATGTGGTATCAACCGCAACTTTTACGGGTTCAGTCTGCTCAAAAGCCAAAGTCATGGCTTTGTCAGTAAAATCAACCTTGTAAGCGGTCTGATGATCTAAAAGAATTTCGGCACGCACCAGGGTTCCAAGAGACAGTTCAAAAGTCGAAAAGCGTATTTCCTGAATGCCCCCTTGATCGACAACCACCGGGGTTTTGATCTCACCCAGCTCCATGCGGGGAAAATCAACGACCACCCGCACCGGATCAATGGAATCGTAGACCGTATAACGATAGCCAACCGGCTGCGCTGAACTCAACCGCACAAGCAGCTTGCCGTCGACCGACTCCACCGCAACATCAGCAAGGCGGTTAAGGGAATCTTCAGCATAAAGTGGAACAGCACAA
The DNA here is from genome assembly GCA_009993495.1 of Deltaproteobacteria bacterium. GTDB lineage: Bacteria > Desulfobacterota > Desulfuromonadia > Desulfuromonadales > Geopsychrobacteraceae > Geopsychrobacter. Next base: position 894 of record JAACTI010000067.1, read on the forward strand.
AAGAGTGACAGCAGGATGCAGACGTAAACTTTAAACAATCTCATAGCTATATTCCTCTGGTGTCAAATTGACCGGTCATCAAAGTATTTTTTTAGGGGGCATCGAAATCGTTTGTCTGCTTTTCACCAATTGACCCGCCAAATCATAGGTCTGTTCTTCGACGATAACAGCTGAAGTGGTAATATCAATAATGATGCCATTATTTTTACCGATTTTAAGACCCGGCTTGAGTATATAGTTTTTACCGTCGGGCGCACTCACCATGGCTCGTGGTTGTCCTTTGCCTATCAGCAGGGCGATCATACGAAATTGCCCAAGGTCAAACTTTTCTAACGGCGTTAAGGGAACCTTGACTTTGCGCGCCTGTTCTTCTTTGCGCAGCAATGATTCAAAAGGATCACGCTGACCAATGGGACTGTAGGCAAACTTTTCGACTGCCTTTTCTTCACTAACTTTTTCCAGCTGAGGCGTTGTTACCGCTGGCCGAACCTTTTGATTTTTTTTCGCCGGTGCAGGAGCAACAGGTTCTTCTGTGCAACCTGCCAGCAGAAGAAGACACAAGAGAATTATTAAGCGCCGCATCATTATGAAATAATCCTTATTCCGGGTTAAACAACCAATCGGCAAATCAAAAGAGCAGACTACTTATCGATAAAACGGAACGTTGTCGCCCGAAAACTGATATTCAACGTTGTCCGCCCGCCCTCTATTTTGGGTTGTGCCATACTTAAATTGCCAATATTGACGATACGCGGCAAATTGCCAACAGAATCAAAGAAGAGGGCGACATCGTGATAAGCACCACTGAGTTTCAAATCAACCGGCACTTCCGCATAAAAACCCTTATTCACTTCGCCTGCGGGGGTAAAGTTCAGCACATCCAGGCCTTGATCAGCAGCCAGTTTACCGATATTTCTCAATAACTTGGGTATTTCCTTGCTGTCTGGCAGCTCAGACAGAGCATCTACCAATTGTGCTTGCAGGCGTTCATATTCGGCTTTGAAGGCCGGAAGGTTCGCAGCAATTCTGCGACTTTCCGCCAATTTGGCCTCTGAAGTCGTTAAACGTTTTCCAAGATTTTCCATTTCGATCAACTGACCTTCATAAAGCCCGTAATAAAACCCAAAAACCAGCAATACCAGCAAGAATACTAACACCAGAACGCGCTGATAAACCGGTCTTCTCATGAAATTTTCTACGCGTGGATCCATAGGTATCACCCTGCCCTTGTAAACTATTTAGCCGGTTTGGTCGCCTGACAAGCCAGTGTAAATTTTTGAAGCTTAATCCCATTCTGAACCAACTGAGAAATACCCTTTAACTCGACGCCGGTATAATAAGGCGAGGCCCCAAGGCGTTCCATAAAACTGGCGACCGCATCTTCATTAACCGCGATGCCATTGAGGTTGGCCGCTGCGCCATTGATGGAATAACTGGTCAACCAAACCTTATCGGGCAAAGCACGATTGAGTTCGTCTAATAAATGAACCGGGCCGGAACGACCATCTTTCAACACCTGGAGCACTTCCAGTTTTTTCTGCAAGGCTTCCTGTTCTTTCTTGTAGCGCGAGACTTCACCAATTTCTTTTTTCAGTTGGTTGACCTGCGCATCAACCGCGGCAATTTCACGTCTTTTAGCATCGAGACTCGACGACATCCGGTAATATTCAGCACCGCAGGCGAGGGAAACCGCAACCAGACTCAAAACAAGAATCGACATTTGCGCACGTACACGCTCTTTTTTCTGAGCCGCTCTGACAGGCAGGAGATTTATCTTGATCATTTGTCGCCCACCTTTCTCATTGCCAGCCCAGTTGCCACCGCAAACATCGGTCCAATTGCCTCCAGGTATTCGAGGTCAAAATCTTTTTCATTGACGGTGATGTTGCGGAAAGGATTGATCAGCTCAGTCGGCGTGGAAAGCCGCTTTTCCAAAGTCTCTCTCACCTGTGCAGATTTGGCGACACCGCCGGTTAAATAGACTTTGGAAATTTTCACATCGCCGGAAGTGGCAAGAAAAAAATCCAGGGAGCGCTGAACTTCTTGAACCAGATTTTCCACGGCATCGGACAAGACATCGTCTATTGCTTCGGCTTCAATTTCGCCAATGCGTCGTCCGCCTAATTTCGCCAGCTCAGCTTCGGCGCTGCTTAAAGCCAAGCGCTTCTGCAGCTCTTCGCGGATCTGATTACCTCCTGCCTGAATATCTCTGGTAAAGAGTGACATTTCACCACGCAGAACGTTGACACTAACGGCGCTTGCCCCCAGATCAACCAAGGCCACCACTTCATCTTCAACAAAACCATAGTTGACATCAAAGGTATTCTCGACCGCAAAACAATCAATATCCATGACCACTGGCTCAAGACCGGCCTCGGCAAACAACGCCACATAGTCTTCAACATAATCTTTTTTAGCCGCGACCAGCATGACATTCATCTGTGAGGGATCTTTAGCGTCGGGGCCCAGAATCTGAAAATCGATATTGACCTCGGAAAGATCGAAGGGGATGTACTGCTCAGCCTCCCACTGAATACTGGCTTCCAATTCTTCTTCCGTCATAAGTGACAGCATGATTTTGCGAATAATGACCGAGTGGCCGGAAACAGAGGTTGCAACCTGCTTGCCTTTCACCTTCATGCCGGTGATCAGGTTGCTGATTGCTTCGACTATCGCCGCGGAATCCATGATCGCATTGTCAACAATCGCTTCCGGAGCAAGGGGCAGGATACCAATATTTACAAGTTGATAATTACCCCGCGATTCTCTGAGCCTGACCAGTTTCACAGAACTCGAACCGACATCAATGCCTATCAGATCTTTTTTTGATGAAAACAGCATTTATTCCATCCGGTCGCTAAAGAGTTAGACACCAGGTGCACGGACATTACGTCTTATTTAACTTTCAGGGAAGACCTGTGCCTTCTCGGAAAGATTGAAACCCAAAGCAA